>JAURNF010000114.1 GCA_030830285.1 Candidatus Kapaibacterium sp. | reverse complement strand
TCCAACCAGGAACTGATCGCCGTCGATGCGCCACGTGCCCATAGGCGTTGACGTGTCAGCAAGCGAGGCGCGATAGACCTTGAGCATCTCGCCATTCCACATTGTCCACGCACATGGTGTTGGTGACAATCCATGAATCATGTTGCGAACATTGCGACGAGGTTGTGTGAGGTCCAATGCACTCGATGTTCGAAACACTTTTGGCGCTGGCGTTGCGAGCTGGTCATCTTGTACGAGCGGCGAAACCGTTTGATCGAGTAACCCACGAGTAGTGGCAACGGCACACTCGGCAGCCAACGGCATCAGACGTGCATAGAGTTCACCCGCTGTCATGCCATCGTCGATTGCACAGCGCTGTTGCAACAGGATTGTACCCGTATCAACCACATCGTTGAGCAAGAACGACGTTACGCCCGACTCGGTATCTCCCGACATGATTGCATGATTGATCGGCGCAGCTCCGCGAAAACGCGGAAGAAGCGATGCATGAACATTAAATGCGCCGCGTGATGCAAGCGAGTACACGCTCTTGGGCAGGATCCGAAACGCAATCACGCACATGATGTCCGGTGCACGATCGGCGATCTGCTGACGAAACGCATCGTCACGAAGTGAAACAGGCTGAAGAACATCCGTGATGCCCAGTTCGAGCGCGGCTGACTTCACCTCACTTGGATGGACCTCGAGTCCGCGACCTCGCGGCTTATCAGGTACCGTCACCACGGTCTGCACGCCAAACTCGCGATGCAGCGCCTGCAGCGAAGGAACAGCGAACTCGGGCGTGCCCATGAAGATGATACGTGCCATTAGCCGTGCATTGTTGGTTGATTCGTCAGATTCTTCACAATCGTTGCTTCGAATGCTGCAAACTCGTGAATTCGAGCCTTCACAGCGTCAACAGGGAAGTATTCGCGAGCAATATCTGTGTAGGCACGGTAATGTCCGGCCTCACTGGCTAGGAGCGAGGCATACAGTTCTCGCATTTCAGCCGTTGGGGCATGCTTCGCCAGGAGCGAGAAACGTTCGCAGGATCGCGCCTCGATAAACGCTCCAACAATCAACGAGTCAAGTAGACGGTATGGCTCTTGCCCGCGAACATGCTGATGGAGTTGTTGTGCGTACGGATTGCCAGCGTCGGGTGTCATTTCGATACCACGCGCAATGAGAATGCGTGCGACGATGTCAAGATGATCGAGTTCTTCCTTCGCTAACTCAATCATGTCGAGCACAAGACGCGACTTGTCAGGATAGCGATTAAGCATCGCCATTGCGAAGGCAGCGGCCTTCTTCTCGCAGAGTGCATGATCTACGAGGATGAGATCGGGATTCGCAATCGCGACATCCACCCATTCAGGATTGGTTTCACAGGCGAGACACAGCATCTGCAAAGTTAGGGGGCCAGCAGCTGAATCGCTCGCTGAACGAAACCGGCAAACGTTGCCTCGTCAACATTGCCCGTGGGGTTCATCCACGAGGCAGACAGCGCATACCAATCGCCCGAGTTGTGACGCAGGAGGTAGGTCATGTTGATCACACCTGGTTCGCTGCCACCCTTGTATCCGGCATAGGTCCATTGCTTCGGATTGATGTCGACACCGGGGTTGACAGCGAGAATGTCAAGCACCGTTGCGCGTTCAAGGCACGCACTCAGCCATTCCATTGCGCGGATACAGTCGGTTGTGCGTGCAAACCACTCAACACGGTCGGGCACCACAGCCGTGTCAACAAATCGCACGGCAGCAAGGGGCGTCTGTTCCTGCAAGCGATCCAAGAATTTGCGTCGATCCGCTGGACGAAGTCCAGCATACTCGCGCGCAGGGATGCCGCCGTTGGTGAACTTGAGCAGGAACACATCCCGTGTGGTGAGGAATGGCGTATTCAGCGAGGCGTTGGAGTGCCCCATGTGCTGTTGCATGCGCTCGACACTATCCTGATGCAGCTCGTGCAGCAACATATCAGTCGCCGTGTTGTCGCTCTGCGAAATCATCAATGTGGCAAGCGTTTGCAAGGTAAGGGGCGATCCATGCGGCCATGTCTGCAGAATGCCAGACGGGAGTGATCGGGTAGTTGTGTCGAGAACGATGACATCATCCCACCGACGTTTTCCAAGACGAATCTGTTCGGCAAGTGCTCCAAGAACATAGAGCTTGAACGTCGAACCGATCGGCAAGTACGTCGATGAGTCGTGTGCTGCGAGTACGTGCTTGCGCGACAGATTAATGGCCGAGATCGACGTCGTGCCCTTTAGTTGCTTCATGTCCTTAATCACTGACTCAAGCGTAGAGCCCACACGCATCGGTGGCTTCAGAAACAAGCCCTCGATCAAGTGCGGCGGCGCACTTCGAATCGACATCGTGACTGGGATCGTGTACCCGTTGGTTGTAACGGCTTCGGCTCTGCACTGATAGGCCGATGTCGAATCGACGACGCGAATCGAAACACACCCGCCAGACTCCTTTGTCAACTGCTGCGTGACCATCGTGAGCTGCATCGGCGGCACCTTCTGCAGAAACTCTGCCGTAAACACCGTGTCGTAGCGCATGCTCTTGAGATTCAGCAGCGCACATACGTCGTTCAAGCGTGCAGACAGCAGCGATTGCGCTTTCGTCGTGCTGGGCCATACCAGAGCGATGGTGCTGACGACAACCAATGAACATACTGCACGCAGCATGCTTGAACACAGACCTCTCATCGTACATACCTTCCAAATGTCTCAATGTTGCCGTAACGGCGAGACACCGTCTCGCCACTACACCGTCTCGCTCATGGCGAGACACCGTCTCGCCACTACACCGTCTCACTGATGGCGAGACACCGTCTCGCCACTACACCGTCTCGCTCATGGCGAGACACCGTCTCGCCACTACTGCTTCGTAAATGCAACGCTGACGGTGAACGTGTTGGATTTCACAACCACAGCGTAATCGCCCGATGGTAACCGTCGAACATCGATCTCACGTTCTTGCACTCCGGCCTCACCCGAGTCTTCATCCACCGTCTGCATGGTCATTAAGATCATGTTGACCACGGAAATCGACACGCGTGCAACTTCGGGCACAACGTATCGAAGCGTCATAAAGCCAGGTTTGTTCGGCGTCGGTGCGATACTGATGCTCGGAAGCTTCGCATCGTGCTGAAGCATCTTTCCACGTGCGTCATCGCTTCGCAGGTAGACATAGAGTGGAGGATTTGATCCGCCGTTCTCTCGCTCTGACGTTGTGATGTATCCACGATCGTCGCGTGTAAAGCAGATCGCCTCACCTTGTTCTTCAGGCATATAGGCAACACGCATGCCTGGACGCTGTAATGCATCGGCGACAGACTCGTTGAGATTACGTTCCCATTGCCAGGTGTAGAGATAGTTCTTGAGAATGATCATCGAGCCATCGTGCGAGATATCGCCCGCTGTGAGCATCGACACGGGGAGTGTCGAGATAAACTCGAGAGTGCGTGTTGTGCCGTGACGATGCGGGGCTGCAGCACGGTACACACGGGCTTGTCGATCCCGCTTCGAGATGATGTAGAAATCGCGTGTTCGTGGATCAACAAGAAACGTCTCAGCGTCGCGTGGTCCATCGGGGTAGGTAAATACATACACCTCGGCGGTGTCTGAAACCATACCAACCCCATCGGTGTCCATTGGCAGATGGTCAATGCTATCGTGTGGAGTAGATGCGCGATAGATCGTCACATTCCCACGCTTAGCGTTGTTATCGCCGATGTCGGCAACGTACAAGTCGTATTGGCCCTGTGTGTTGCTGCTGCGCAGCGCAAGATCTTCCCAGTCGACATTGGTCGCGTTGGTGAGACGAATCTTGAAGCGCACATCACCTCGAGGCGCAACCGCATAGATCTGCGGCTTGTCGCCTGAGTCATTGATCAGCCAGAGCAACGATGACGAATCTGGTTGGCATGCAATGCCGGATGCTTCCGATACAACCCGTGCTTGCAGCGTACCCAGCGTAAACGGTCCTGCATATGTACGCTGCGCAGAGGCACTTGCAGTAGCACAGAAGATGCCTACGACGAGGAGAAGAGCACGCATGCTTACTTGACGATGAAGTTGACGAGCTTCCCAGGGACAACGATAGTCTTCACGACGGTCTTGCCTTCTAAGTGCTTTGCAACGTTCTCATCAGCGCGCGCGGCTGACTCCATCGTTGCGGCGTCGGCGTCTGGTGCAACGGTAATCTTGCCACGAATCTTCGAGCTGATCTGTACCACAACCTCAACACTCTGCGCAACCATCTTCGACGGATCGAAGTCGGGGAAGGTCGAGCGATGAACAGAGCCAGTACCGCCGAGAATCTGCCAGAGCTCTTCTGCAATGTGCGGTGCGAGGGGCGCAAGGCATTGCACGTAGGCACGCATGGCACTGAGTGGACGTACCTCTGCTGGCGTGAACTCGTTGACGAAGATCATGAACTGTGCGATAGCCGTATTAAAGCTCAGCGCATCAATGTCCTCACGCGTTTTCTTGATCGTGGTGTGAAGCACGAGATCTTGCTCAGGTGTGCACGGCACATCTGCAACGGCGGATGATCTAGTTCCATCCTCGCTTGCGATCATGCGCCACGTACGATTGAGGAATCGTGAGATGCCGTCAAT
>JAURNF010000014.1 GCA_030830285.1 Candidatus Kapaibacterium sp. | reverse complement strand
GGCTCAGCCGCATGGCCCAAACTTCGCTGGCTCTTCTGGCCCCTCGGTATCGCGATTGCCGTCGCCCGCATGATCGTCGACGCACACTACCTCAGCGATGTGATCGCCGGATCGGTGTTGGGGGCGGTGGTAGCCCTGCAAATGAGACAGATGATACGGTTGAGACGATGAGACGGTCTCATCGTCTCATCGTCTCATTCCCTAACTCTCCCCCTCAACTCCTCCAACCCTGGATTACCTACGCTACCGAGTGCGCTGCCTTCAACGATTGTTGATGGACGTACGAATGTGCCGTTCTTGAGTTCTTCCGCTACCATGCGGTATGCGTCGCGGAATGGCACGCCGGTGCGCACGAGTTCTTCAACACGTGCAACGCTGAATACGGGATCGTATACAGCATCGCGCAGGAGGTTTTCGACGGGTGCGATGTGCGGCACAACATGCAGCGCAACATCGAGCAGGAGCTGTGCTTCGTCGATGGCATCAACGATGGTGTCCTTAATGAACTGCATGTCGCGGTGATATCCCGATGGCAGGTTGCTCATCATCGTTGCGATCTCATGCGATACCGACTGAATGCGATTGCATCGCGCACGCAGCACTTCGAAGACATCGGGATTACGCTTATGCGGCATGATGCTCGAGCCCGTCGTAAATGCTTCGGGCAACGTAATGAACCCGTAGTTCTGACTCGCATACTGTACGACGTCGGCAGCGAAGCGTGCAAGCGTGGAAAGGGGCTGTGCAAGCGCAATCGCTGCGAGCTTCTCGGTACGTCCGCGTGACATTTGTGCGAAGGTGCTTGTGACGTGCACGCGATCGAAGTTCAACGAGCGCGTGGTGAGCCCCCTATCAAGCGGCAGTGATGTGCCATAGCCTGCGGCACTGCCAAGCGGGTTGGCATTGGCTGCATCAATCGCCATATCGATCACACGGAGGTCTTCGATGAGAGCCTCGGCAAAGCCGCCGAACCACAATCCGAAGCTCGATGGCATTGCGATCTGGAAGTGCGTGTAACCTGGGAGCTCTACATTGACGTACTTCTCTGCGAGCGTAAGTAGGAGCTCTGCGAGTTCCTTGACACGCATACGGGTGCTGCGCAGTTCATGACGGAGGAAGAGCTTGAGGTCGACCAGTACTTGGTCGTTGCGACTCCGCCCTGTGTGGATCTTCTTCCCAACGTCGCCAAGCTGTTGTGTGAGCACCGCTTCGACATGCGAGTGGATGTCTTCACATGCAGGGTCGATCACAATGCCGTTACGATCAATGTCATCGAGCAGCGTCGATAATGCTGACGTGAGCTGACGTCGCTCGTCGTCCGAGATGAGACCAACAGCGCCGAGCATTTCTGCATGCGCAATGGAACCAACAACATCCCACCTCGCAAGCCGTACATCAACATCACGATCACGTCCGACCGTGAACTGCTCCATGAGTGCGTCGATGGGCGCCCCTTTGTCCCAAGGCTTCATTGCAGACTCCGCATAGTGGTTTCGAGGAGGTTGATGAAGGTCGCAATCCCATGCTCTACCTCATCAACGCCGATCCATTCATCTGGTGTGTGCGAGCGCGCACTATCGCCGGGTCCGATCTTGAGTGATGGTACGCCGAGTGGAAGGAGCGCTTGGTCCGACATCGTTGGACTCGCATACGTGTGCATGCCCAGGCTTACGCCTGCACGTACGATTGGATGATCAGCAGCAATGGCCGATGATCGAAGTCGCATCGAGCGTGGTGTGCACGTACACGATACGTGCTGCCGAATCTCGGCCAGTACATCTTCATGCGTGTGCGATCCGGGAATACGCACATCAACAACGGCCGTGCATACGTCGGGCACCACGTTGTGCTGCGAGCCTGCGTTGATCTGCGTAACAGTCATTGATACCTCGCCAAGGTCAGCTGATGTCTGAGCAAAGGCATACGTGCGAAACCACTCGAGGTCTGCGAGTGCTTCGTAGATGGCGTTGACACCTTCCTTGCGTGCAGCATGTCCGGTGCGTCCGTGCCATGCGCAATCAAGCACCATCAGTCCACGCTCGGCAATCGCGAGCTGCATCTTGGTTGGCTCACCGACAAGTGCGCACGCAATGGGATACGTTGGAAAGACATCGCGCGTGAGCTGTGCCATTCCATGCTCGCCGCTCACTTCCTCTTCTGCCGTTGCTGCAAAGGCGAACTGCACGGGCATGTCTGACTGAGTCGACATGTGGAGATATGCGGCGAGCATCATAACGAGCGCACCACCGGCGTCGTTCGATCCAAGACCGTACAAGCGTCCATCGACGATTGTAGGTGTGCATGGATCATGCGTCCAACCACTTCCGGGACGGACGGTATCGTGATGCGAGTTCAAGAGCCACACCGGACGTCCATCTTGGTGCGGGAGGGAGACAACGTTGTTGCCAATGCGCTCGACCGGACGTCCGGCAGCGCGCAAGACGCCTTCGATGATATCAGCCGTTGCATGCTCTTCGCGCGAGAACGACTGCGCAGCGATCAGCTTCGTCAGGAGATCAATCATAGCACTCGCGTTCCCTTCATCGTACCACAGTCATCCACATGCTGAATCACTGTTGCAACGCCCACACCTGCGGCACGAAGTGCATTCGTGATCTTCGGCATCATACCCTTGGTGATCACACCGCGCTCAATGAGATCCGCAACGGCTTCTGCATTGAGTTCCGCAACAACCGAACCTGGATCATCAATCGATGTGAGTACTCCGTGATGCTCGAAGACAAAATGCAGCGACACCGCATCACCCGCATGCGTTGTTGTAGCAGCGAGCGCGATTGCAACCTCAGCGGCCATTGTGTCGGCATTAGTATTGAGCAATTGACCACGACCATCATGCGTGATCGGTGCAACAACGACGTTGACGCCTTGTTGTAAGAACATGCGAAGTTGATGCGCATCGACGCGGTCGACATCTCCAACAAAGCCGTAGTCAATCGTTGGGTGCTGACGACGATGTGTACGGATGAGATCCGCATCTGCACCAGTGACACCGATACTTCTGCTTCCTGCTGCGTGCAGCTCGGCAACGAGTGTTTTGTTGACGTTGCCTGCGTAGGCCATGACGACAACTTCGAGTGTTGCTGCGTCAGTTACCCGACGTCCATCAATCATTGTCTGCGGGATGTTGAGTTGCTCAGCAAGACGTGTTGCAATCACTCCTCCACCATGGATCAGCACGCATGGCTCTCCTGACTGTGCAATCATGGAGAGCACCTTCGCACGGAGATGCGGTGTGTCGATGACTGCCCCACCGATCTTGATCACCTTCATGCTGGTACTCCGCCGAGCAGACGTGCAAGTGCTGTTTGTGCTGATATAACACGATTGGCTGCTTGAGGGATCACAATCGACGACGGGCCATCGAGCACCGCGTCAGATACGATCATGTTCCGTCGCACGGGCAGACAATGCATGAACTTCCCGTTATCGGTCAGCGCCATCTTCTCCGCAGTCACGGTCCACGTCATGTCACGCGAGAGGATGGAGCCGTAGTTGGTGAAGCTCGACCAGTTCTTTGCGTACACGAAGTTTGCGCCACGAAGTGCTTCGTCTTGATCGTGCGTTACTGTAGCATTACCGATAAAGGAAGAGTCGAGCTCATAGCCTGGCGGATGCGCAACAACGAGGTCGACATCTGCATGACGCATCCACTCAACGAATGAATTCGCTACTGCTTGCGGCAGCGCCTTGGGATGCGGAGCCCAGGTAAGCACGACCTTCGGTCGGGCAATGGTTTTGTGTTGTTCAATCGTGATAAGGTCAGCAAAGCTCTGCAGTGGGTGGCGTGTGGCACTCTCCAAGCTCACGACCGGACGTCCGGCATAGGCGATGAACTTCTCGAGCACATCCTCGGCATAATCTGCATCTCGATCTGTGAGCGATGCGAATGTGCGCAGTCCGAGCACATCGCAGTATGCACCCATCACTGCAGCAGCTTCTTTCATGTGCTCGGTGGTTGTTCCATCCATGATCACGCCATCGCGCGTTTCCAATGTCCACGAGTCGCTTCCCGCGTTGAGCACGATCACATCTGCCCCCAGCAGCGTGGCCGCCTTGTGCGTGCTCATGCGTGTACGAAGCGATGGGTTCATAAACAGCAAACCAACTGTCTTGCGAGCACCAAGCGTAGGTGTGCGCCATGGATCACTCGCATAGGCGAGTGCCTCCGTGAGCATCGTCTGCAGACCGGGTCCGGCAACAACATCATGCACAGACGTAAAGCGCTTCATGTGTGCTCCGTTAGTATGCGAGTGGTTTAGGGAACAGACCCGACGTCTCGTCGAAGCCGCACATCAAATTCAGATTTTGAATCGCTTGTCCGGCGGCCCCTTTACCAAGATTATCGATCACGCTCGTGATTACCATAGCTGTGTCACTCGTCGCAATACCAATGCGACACAACGATGTATTCACAACAGACTTGAGATCAGGCGACGCTTCCATTACGCGCACCATTGGATGCGATGCATAGGCGGTGCGGTATTGTGCGAGCACAGCATCGCGATCGAACGATCCAGGGATGACGATCGATGCATAGATGCCACGTGTGAACGGACCCCGCACTGGGACGAAGTGCATGCGCACATAGCCGAGCGTCTGTCGGATCTCTGGCTCATGTTGATGTTCAAACACCTTGTAGGCTTGCACGTTGTGCTCACGCCACGAGTAATGTGATGTTGCCGACGGAGCTTGTCCAGCACCTGTCGAGCCCGTTATCGCATGCACCACAACATCGCCCGTGCACTGTCCGGTAGTTGCAAGTGGCAATAGTCCGAGTTGAATTGCTGTTGCAAAGCACCCTGGATTGGCAACGCGCGTCGCTGTACGAATGCGATCGCGATGTGCTTCAGGCAGACCATACACCCACGGCGATGAAGCATGCTCGACGCGAAAGTCATTGCCGAGGTCAATTACACGATGTGATGCAATCGCATCATGATCGACCATCCATTGCGTTGATGCTCCATGTCCAAGACATAGAATCACAACATCTGCGCCAGTATATGCCTCGGCGAATGTCAGCGACGTATACCCCTCGAGATCTCCATGCGCATGCCACACAGGCTTGCCTGCGTGCGACGAGCTCACAACCGTGATGTCGCATGTGCTCAGCTGTGGGTGTTGGAGCACGTAGCGCAGTACTTCACCGCCGGTATAGCCTGCACCCCCGATGATGGCGAGCTTCATTGTGCATCCTCCCCATGGACGCCGTGCCAGACGGTTGTCTGCATTGCAGCGATGCGTGCAAAGCCGCGCACGTCCTGACCGGTCCAGGCCTTTTGTTCTTCGCCATACGTTGCCACAGAGGAGCGCATCAAGTCGTTCGCAGACTCTATGCCTTCAAGGAGAAAGGAGCCGAGGGTACAACGAATGATCACATCTCCAGTGACATGGCGTTGTGAACTTTCGAGGAATGCTTCGATATCGCGCATTGCCGGCTCGAGCGCATTGCCCTCGTGGAGAAGCTGTCCGAACCACAGCGCATACTGATCTTTGAACATCAGCTGCCACTTGGTAAGCGTATGCTTTTCGAGCAAGTGATGCGCCTTGATGATCATCATCGCAGCTGGTGCTTCGAACGCAACGCGACCCTTGATACCGATGATCGTATCACCCACATGCATATCACGTCCAATCCGCCAGTACGAGCCACGCTCGTTCAAGCGACGGATTGCATCGACAGGATTCATCCGCGCACCATTCACAGCAACAGGATGTCCTGCTTCGAATCGCACAACAATCCGCTCGGAGTCAGTCGCAGCAGGCATTGGCAGTGCTGACGACGGCCATGCGGATTCCGGTAGTGGCTCGTTCGACGTCAGAGTCTCACGTCCACCCACCGACGTTCCCCACAGTCCTTGATTGATCGAGTACGCAGCTTTCGTCCACTCGCCTTCCACGCCATGCTGCGTTACATAGGCGATTTCATCAGCGCGAGAGAGTTGCTGATCGCGAATCGGCGTAAGCACCGGTAGGTCTGGACACAGAATGCGGAACACCACATCGAAGCGCACCTGATCATTTCCCGCACCCGTACTTCCGTGTGCAAGATGTGTTGCGCCAATCTTCAGCGCGTGCTGTGCGATCGCCGTTGCTTGCACGATGCGCTCTGCGCTCACGCTCAGCGGGTATGTGGCATTCTTCAACACGTTACCCGCGATGCAGTAGCGTAGCACGCGATCATAGAGTTCTTGTGTGCAATCGACTGCTGTGTGTGATGCAACGCCACATGCGTGCGCTCGTGCTGCGATGCGATCGAGTTCGTCGGCAGAGAAGCCACCCGTATTGACAACCACCGTATGGACTTCCATACCATGATCCACGGCCAGATACCGCGCGCAATACGTTGTGTCGAGTCCACCACTAAATGCAAGAAGAACGCGGTTCATCGTTGTGTCTCCGTTGGATCGTAGAGCATACCCGTGCACAAGCACATTGTTTGATGTGTGCGCTGTAGAATATCGTAGTTCGGGCACGACTGACATCCCTTCCAGAACGCTTCATCGGTTGTCAGTGCAGAGAAGTGCACCGGACGGTAGCCAAGTTCCGCGTTAATCTTCATCACCGCTGCGCTTGTTGTGATGCCGAAGATCTTTGCATCTGGATACTTCGTGCGCGACAAGTCAAACGCAGCGCGTTTAATCTGTCGAGCAAGATTGTCTTTGCGATACTCTGGCTTGACGATCAGACCCGAGTTTGCCACGTAGCGACCGTGTTCCCACGTCTCGACGTAGCAGAACCCCGCGAAAGCACCGTCCTCGGTGAGTGCGATAATTGCTTTTCCCTCGTGCATCTTCTGCGTGATGTACTCGGGTGTACGTTTGGCGATGCCTGTCCCACGCTGCTGTGCAGCAGTGAAGATCGTTTCAACGATCTCTTCCGCAAAGGAGAAATGACGGTCATCGGCCACCATGATATCAAACGTCATGGCAGTCCTCTTTGTGAACATCTAGTTACGGTGAAGTCGCGGTCGACGAGCGCATACAATGCAGATGCTCATCGAGGGGGCTTCGCTGCGGGGGCGGCGCAGAGGGCGCTTAGTGGCGCGACTCGTGCTGCCGGGCTTCCCGCAGCGTGAGTCGTCGTCGAGCCTTAATATGGATGACCGTGTGCGTCATAGTGGGGTGCAAAGGTCCGCAAACTTTGAGTCCTGTGCAAGGGGGCTTACACCGTCAAACCGTCGTTCTTCTTCCGCGATTCGTCGGCCATTGCCGACTTAAAGGCGGAGAGCTTGGTGCGGAGTTCTGGCGTTGCGATTGCGAGCATCTCAACTGCGAGAATGCCAGCGTTCCGTCCAGCGCCGATGGCAACAGTAGCCACTGGCACGCCGCTTGGCATTTGCACGATGCTCATCAACGAGTCGAGTCCGCGAAGCTGCTTGGTAGGGATCGGAACGCCAATCACTGGGAGAATCGAGTACGACGCAATCATTCCTGGGAGGTGTGCTGCGCCCCCTGCACCAGCGATAATCACTTCGATACCGCGCTCATGCGCAGACGAACCATAGGCTGCCATGTCGGCAGGTGTGCGGTGTGCGCTCACAACCTTGATCTCATACGGCACGCCGAACTCTTCGCACACATGCGCTGCTTCGCGCATGATCGGAAGGTCCGAGTCACTACCCATGATGATGCCAATACGTGGTTGCGTTGTCATGACTCCTCCGTATGAGAGAGCTGTACGATGCGTTTGATAAGACCCAGCATGTTGTGGCGACCAAGGCCTGTTTCGCTGGACGTAGGAAGAACGTCAACAAAGTGCTGACAGTTCGCGAGGAGATCGCGGAGTTGTTGCTCGCGCTCGATAAGTGCTTGAGGCTTGAGCTTATCGCACTTTGTAAGGATCACGACGAAACGACGCTTGTTAAACTCGAGTTCTTCGAGCATCGCCATATCGAGCGGCTGCGGATCGTGTCTC
This sequence comes from Candidatus Kapaibacterium sp., assembly GCA_030830285.1. Classification (GTDB taxonomy): domain Bacteria; phylum Bacteroidota; class Ignavibacteria; order Kapaibacteriales; family Kapaibacteriaceae; genus UBA10438. Next base: position 13,496 of record JAURNF010000014.1, on the reverse strand, counting down.
GCATCAACGAGTACACATGTGAGCGCGAGATTTGGACGGCGCATCACGTACGTCTTGATGAGACCCGAGAACTGCTCGCGCTGTGTCTTGCTCACGCGTGCGTAGCCATACCCCGGAAGGTCAACCAACATGAAGTTCATGTCGGTGATGAAGAAGTTGATCTCCTGCGTCTTTCCTGGCGTATTCGATACGCGTGCAAGTTTTCCGTGTCGCGTCAGCGTGTTAATCAGCGACGACTTGCCAACATTGGACCGACCAATCATGGCTACCTCTGGAAGTGACGCATCCGGAAAGTGCTCCGGCTTTGTCGCCCCCTTCACAAAGGTTGCGTGCAGTTGAATGTCGTGTGCCATGTTGTAAAAAACGGAAACGCCGGAAGCTGTTGCTCCCGGCGCTTGATACGGTACTACGTGAAATGTTACTCGGCCGATGCTCCGCCGTCTGCACCTGCATCAGCTGTTGAGTCTGCAGCTTCGCCACCGGCTTCTGCTGGTGCTTCTGCTGGTGTCTCAACTGGAGCTTCTGCTTGTACGTCAGCTGGCGCCTCTTCAGCGACTGGCGCTTCTTCAGCAACAACCGTCTCGACGACTGGTGCTGCTACTGGCGCTGCGGCTGGCTTTGGCTTCGCCATTGGCTTTGGCTTAGCTGGACCCTTAGCGACCTTGCGCTTTGTTGACGACGAGCGACCGTCTTGTGGGTTTGACCAGTCAACGAGTTCGATCATCGCTGTTTCGGCATTGTCACCGCGGCGCTGACCAAGCTTGATGATACGTGTGTACCCACCGTTGCGCTCAAGCACGAGCGGTGCGATTGTATCGAACAGCTCCTGAAGCACGGCCTTATTCTTGATGAAGCGACCAACCATGCGGCGGTTGTGTACATCTACACCAGAGATGGCACCCGTCTTCTCAGAGCGATGCGCATTGCGAGCACGTGTGATCAGCTGCTCTGCGAATGGACGAAGTTCCTTCGCCTTAGCAACTGTAGTAACGACACGCTTGTGTTCGAAAAGTGAGGTAGCCATGTTCGCAAGCATCGCGCGCTTGTGGCTCGCGGTACGCTTGAGTTTTCGGCCTGCATACTGGTGACGCATTGGGTTCTCCTTAGCCTTCCTTAGTCATTCTTCTTATCATCGTCGCGCAGATAGCTGTCGACGTTCATGCCGAACTGCAGTCCATTCTGCACCACAACATCAGCGAGTTCCGAGAGAGACTTACGACCGAAGTTGCGGAACTTCAGCAAGTCTGATTCCTGGAGGCTCACCAAATCTGCAAGTGTCTTGATGCTTGCAGCCTTCAAGCAGTTGTGCGCACGCACACTGAGTTCGAGTTCATCAACCGGCTGGAGCAGGATGCGGCGGACGCGTGAACGCTCGCGCTCTGCTTCTGTGTCGGCTACTGGAGCATCGTGCTGCTCAGGTGCACCACCGCCGATTGACGGGTTAACACCGAGGAACAGTGCGATGTGTGAACGAAGGATTGCAGCTGAGTGCTCAACAGCTTCCTTCGCTGTGATTGATCCGTCTGTGCTTACATCAAGCACGAGGCGCTCATAGTCTGTCTTCTGACCAACGCGGAACGGTTCTACGTTATAGATCACGTTCTTGATTGGTGTGTAGATCGCAACGATTGGAAGCATACCAACTGGGAAGTCGACTTGGTTCTGCTCTTCTGATGGAACGTAGCCCTTGCCACGACCGATACGGATTTCTACGTCGAAGTCAGCGTCGTCAGCAAGTGTTGCAATCTTCTTCGTTGGATCGAGAACTTCGATTGCACCTGCTGTTGCGTCTTGAATCATCTGCGCTGTCCAGGTCTTCTGACCCTTCACGCGGAATGAAATACGGCTAGGCGCCTTTGGATCGACAATGCGGAACCGTACTTCTTTGAGATTCAGAATGATTTCGCACATGTCTTCGACAACACCGGCGATCGTCTGAAACTCATGCTGCACATCGGAGATTTTCACACCGACGATAGCGGATCCTTGGATCGACGAAAGGAGGACGCGACGGAACGCGTTACCAATCGTTGTTCCATAACCTTCTTCGAGAGGATTCAGGACGAAGCGAGCATGGTACGGACTGCCGAGCTCTTCGACGACGACGCCTTCTGGCATCTGCATCTGCATGTTCATGGCCTTCCTTGGGTCAATAGTCACTAGTAATTGATTGAGTCGAAACGATTAGACGCGACGCTTCTTTGGCGGGCGGCAACCGTTATGCGGCAGTGGCGTCTGGTCGAGGATCGAGAGCACTTCGAATCCAGCCTGCGTAAGCGCGCGGATAGCGGCTTCGCGACCTGATCCAGGGCCCTTGACCACGACATCGACCTTGCGAAGACCCATTTCGAAGGCTTCGCGTGCAGCCTTGTCGGCGGACACTTGAGATGCGTATGGCGTGTTTTTCTTCGAGCCACGGAAACCGTTCTTTCCGGCCGATGACCACGAAAGCGTATTGCCGTACGTATCGGTGATTGTCACGATTACATTGTTGAACGTAGCACGCACAAACACTTTGCCGTGTACATCCGCAACGATTTTGCGCTTTACGCGCTTTTTTGCTGCTGCCATTGTCGTTCAGTCCTTTCTTACTTCTTCACTGCCTTCTTCTTACCGGCCACTGTCTTACGCTTACCCTTACGAGTACGCGCATTCGTACGTGTACGCTGTCCGCGAGCCGGAAGACCACGGCGATGGCGCAGGCCACGATAGCAGCCAACGTCCATCAGGCGCTTGATGTTCAGCTGCACTTCTGAGCGAAGCTGACCTTCAACCTTGTAGTCGGCCAGTACCTGACGGATACGTGCGACTTCGTCGTCCGTCCATGTCGATACACGCTTGCTGTGATCGATGCCGGCCTTATCCAGCACCTGTCCGCTCAGCGTTCTGCCGATGCCGAAGATGTACGTCATCGCAATGATGCCGCGCTTATTTTTTGGGAGGTCGATACCTGCGATACGAGCCACTGTGTGTCTCCTGAATTAGCCTTGACGTTGCTTGAAGCGAGGGTTCTTCTTGTTGATGATGTACACCCTTCCCTTACGACGAACAATCTTGTCGTCGGGACTGCGCTTCTTCACCGATGCTTGAACCTTCATGAGAAAACCTTTCGAAGTCGATCGAGTTTTGTTGCCTTGTTACTTGTAACGGTACACGATGCGACCCTTTGACAGGTCGTATGGTGACATTTCAACCGTGACTTTATCGCCACGGAAAATCTTGATGAAGTGCATTCGCATCTTCCCGGAGACGTGCGCAAGGATTTTGTGTCCGTTGTCCAGCTTTACGATAAACTGGGTGTTCGGCAACGCTTCCTCGATCACACCATCAACCCGTATGACGTCTTCGCGACCCATCAAGACCTTTGCATGAAAATGACCGTTATTCCATTGCTGTCAGAATCTTCGGCGTGGTTCCGTCAATCACAATCGTGTGTTCGAAATGTGCTGACGGTTTTCCGTCTGCCGCGTACACCGTCCACCCATCGCTTGCCGTGTGCACATGGAACAAGCCCATATTCACCATCGGTTCGATCGCCAATGCCATACCGTTCTTCAGCTTGGCATTAGGGAATCTGCTTCGATGAAGCAGACCCGGGACGAAGTTCGGGACAGGGGGCTCTTCGTGCAGATGACGGCCGATGCCGTGTCCGACGAGTTCCCGTACCACCGAAAACCCTTGATTTTCAACATACGTTTGGACAGCCTTCGCGATGTCGTACACGCGATTTCCGTCCACTGCTTGCTCAATACCACGCCGGAGTGACTCCTTCGTTACATCAAGCAGACGTTGCTTTTCTGTTGAGATCTCGCCTACAGCATACGTGTAAGCGCTATCTCCGTAGTATCCATCGTAACGAACGCCAACGTCAACGGTTACGATCTGTCCTTCTTTCAATGCACGCTGCCCAGGCATACCGTGCACCACTTCTTCATCTATGCTGATACACGCTGATGATGGAAATACTTTTCCGTCAACGTCGTATCCCTTGAACGCCGGTTCGCCTCCGCGCGTGAGGATGAAATCCTCAACAATCGCATCAAGCTCGCCAGTCGTGACACCCGGCTTCACGAATCCCTTCATGTGGTTGAGCACATCGGCAACAATCCGACACGCCTTTTCCATCTTGACAATCTCTTCCGCTGTTAGGGTCGAGATATTGAGATCTGCTACCGCCATTGATCTTAGGAGAGCGCGCCAGCGCGGCCGCGGATCTTGCCAGTCTTCATGAAGCCGTCGTAATGACGCATCAGGAGGAATGACTCAATCTGCTGGAGCGTGTCGAGCGCTACACCAACAATGATGAGAAGACTTGTACCGCCAAAGAACGAAGCAAAGACTGGTGGCACTTGCAGAACCGACATCGCAAACGTTGGAAGGATCGCGATAAGGGCAAGGAAGATTGCACCAGGCAATGTGATACGCGTAAGAATGTTCTCGATGTAATCCGACGTAGCTTCACCCGGACGAACACCAGGAATGAAACCGCCATTGCGCTTCATGTTGTCAGCAACTTCCTTCGGGTTGAAGGCAATAGCTGTGTAGAAGTACGTGAAGAACACGATCATCAAGCCAAAGATCACTGCATACAACGGCGACGTATCGCTGAAGCTTTGCGCAACACCCTGCCAGAACTTGCTTTCCGGGAAGAATGAGGCAAACGTTGCAGGGATGAAGAGGATTGACTGAGCAAAGATGATTGGCATCACGCCAGCTGTGTTCACACGAAGAGGGATGTACTGCGTTGTACCACCATACACCTTACGTCCAACAACACGCTTTGCGTATTGCACTGGGATGCGTCGCGCACCCTGTGTGATCAGAATCACCGCAGCAATGATGCCCAACAAGAACGTCAACAACACAAGGTCAACCACGAGCAGACGTGAGCCTGCGTCGATAAGGCCAATCTCTTGCATGATTGCCGTTGGGAATCGAGCGATGATACCGATGAAGATGATCAGCGAGATACCGTTGCCAAGACCGCGATCAGTGATCTGCTCACCGACCCACATCAAGCCAACTGTACCGGCTGTCAGAATCAGAATCGAAGAAATCGTGAAGAAGAAGCCAGGATCTGGTACAACCGACATACCGCCGGCGCCAACCGTTGTCTGGGCAACCTTCACTGTAACGCCCCATGCCTGAAGTGCCGCAATTGGCACTGTGAGCAAGCGCGTGTATTGATTGATCTTGCGACGGCCATCCTCGCCCTCACGCTGAAGCTTCTGCAGACTTGGCAGAACCACACCGGCGATTTGGAGAATGATGCTCGCAGAGATGTATGGCATGATACCGAGAGCGAAGATCGCAGCGTTCGAGAACGCTCCACCCACGAACATGTCGTACAGTCCGAAGATCGTGCCTTGGTTTGTAGCCGCAGCATCTTTGAGCAATGTCACATCGACGCCCGGGATCGTAATAAACGAACCCACGCGAACAGCCAGCAGTGCGATCAGTGTAAACACGATCCGCTGGCGAAGCTCTTCGATCCGGAACATGTTCCGGAACGTGGTAACGATATTAGCCATTTACGGTAACCGCTCCTCCGGCTGATTCAATCTTCTGCTTGGCTGCCTCAGAGATCTTATCGCACGTTACAGCAAGCTTCGCGGAAAGCTCACCGTTTCCAAGAATCTTCACTGGTGCTGACTTCTTGCGAATGACACCGAGTGAATAGAGTACGTCCTTGCTCACGACACCATCAGCGATCTGCTTCTCGTCGACCAGTCGCTGAAGTGTCGCGACGTTGACTTCCGAGTACTCGATGCGATTGATATTCGTAAAGCCGAACTTCGGGATACGACGCGTAAGCGTCATCTGACCGCCCTCGAAGCCACGGCTTTGATGGCCGCCACTGCGTGACTGGTGACCCTTGTGACCACGTGTGGATGTACCACCGTGACCTGAGCCAGCACCACGACCAATGCGCTTCTTCTTATGACGGGAGCCCGGAGCGGGCGAAAGATTTCCGATGTGTTTCATGATAGGCCTCAGTCTGCGATCTCTTCAACGGTCACAAGGTGGCGAACAGTGTTAATCATGCCGAGCGTTTGCGCGTTCTTTGGCTTGATTGACACATAGTTCGGGCGGCCAAGGCCAAGAGCCTTGATTGTCGCCTTTTGGTTTTGCAAAGCGCCGATGATCGAACGCACTTGGGTAATCTTCAATTTCATGATGGGGTATCTCCTTCTCTTAGCCTTGAAGCACCTTCTCGAGTGACACACCGCGGCGCGTAGCGACGGCAGCTGCATCTTCGAGTTGCATCAGAGCGTTCATGGTTGCCTTCACCGTGTTGTGCGGATTCGACGAACCTTGGGACTTTGTCAATACGTCTGTAACGCCAGCAAGCTCAAGGATGGCGCGTACACCACCAGCGGCGATAACACCTGTACCAGGCGTCGCTGGGCGGATCAGCACCTTCGCAGCACCAAAGCGACCAATCACTTCGTGCGGCACAGTGCCGTTGAGCACGCGAACCTTAACGACAGACTTCTTCGCTGCCTCGGTTGCCTTTGTTACGGCGTTCGATACTTCGCCCGCCTTACCAAGGCCGTACCCTACATGACCTGCCTCGTCGCCGACGACAACCATCGCTGAGAAGTTGAACCGACGTCCACCCTTCACAACCTTTGCTGTGCGACCAACGTAGACAATCTTGTCTTTGAGGTTGAGATCCGATACTTTTTGCTTTGCCACGTAATCAGCTCCGTTTCGTTCAGCGTTAGAAATCAAGACCGGCTTCGCGCGCAGAATCTGCAAGCGCTTTCACACGGCCGTGGTAGAGGAACCCGTTGCGGTCAAACGCAACCTTTTTAACGTTCGCTGCCTTCGCGCGCTGTGCAAGCAGTGTGCCAACAAGGCGGCTTTCATCTGTCTTTGTCAGACCAGCTGCCTTCGCACGAACATCCTTGTCCATCGTCGATGCCGACACAATAGTAGACGCTGCTACATCATCGATGATTTGCGCATAGATGTGATTGAGCGAACGGAACACTGTCAGGCGTGGGCGTGCTGGCGTTCCCGAGATGTCCTTGCGAACACGACGGTTACGGCGAGCATAGCGTACGTTCTTGAGTTTAATGCGATTCATGGTTCGTGTTCTCCTTACTTACTTGCCTGCCGACTTACCTGCCTTGCGGCGGATGTATTCACCTTCGTAGCGGATACCCTTGCCCTTGTACGGCTCAGGTGGGCGAAGCTTGCGAACCTTGGCCGCTACTTCACCGACGAGGTGCTTGTTGATACCCTTCACAGAGAAGGCTGTTGGCGTTGCAACCGCAAATTCCACGCCATCTGGTGGCATGAACAGGATTGGGTGCGAATAGCCGAGTGACAGCAGAAGGTTCTTGCCGCGAAGCTCCACCTTGTAACCCACACCTTCGACTTGGAGGTTGCGTGTGAATCCATTGGATACACCTTCAACCATCCATGCGATGTGAGCACGAGTGAGACCGTGCAGCGCGCGCACCTTCTTGTCGTCGTTTGCTCGTGTGAACGTCAGGTTCTGCCCATCCATCACTGGTGTGATTGTTGGGTCGACCTTGAACGTGAGTTCTCCCTTAGGTCCCTTCACCGTGCAGAGTTCGCTGTCGAACTTCACGTTGACGTTTGCTGGGACGGAGATGAGTTTTTTACCTACTCGTGACATTGTCGTTTGCTCCTGCTTCTCTTCTTACCAGATTGTGCACAGCACTTCACCACCCACGTTCTCGCGGCGTGCTTGTTTGTCGGTCATCACACCTCGCGGTGTAGAGATGATGGCAACACCAAGTCCGTTGCGTACGCGTGGGAGCTTGTCCACCGGTGCGTAAATGCGACGTCCAGGCTTGCTGACGCGGCGCACTTCTCGAATCACTGGTTGGCCAAGGTGATAGCGCAATTTGAGCGTGAGTACACCCTGCTTGTTGTCGTCAACGCGCGAATAGTCAAGGATGAATCCCTGGTCCTTAAGGATCTCAGCGATTGCAATCTTGAGGTTCGACGCAGGCACATCAACGGTCTTGTGCTTTGCGGCCGAGGCGTTGCGGATGCGTGTAATGAAATCGGCGATGGTATCTGTGACTGGCATAGTCGTCGTCTTGGTCGTGTTCGAAAATCAGGGGGCTAACCTGTGTTACCAGCTTGCCTTGCGCATTCCCGGGATCTTGCCTTCGAGGGCAAGAAGACGGAATACGTTTCGGCAGAGGCCGAACTTGCGATAGACGCCCTTCCCGCGGCCTGTTACGAGGCAACGGTTGCGGACACGTGTTGGAGAGCTATTACGGGGAAGCTTTTGGAGCCCCACCATGTCGCCTGCCGCCTTGAGTTCGGCGCGCTTTGCAGCGTACTTCTCTGCGAGACGGATGCGCTTCTTATTGCGAGCGATGACTGAAGTCTTGGCCATGAAAGTTACTCGTGATTCTTTAATCGCGTTTGCGGAATGGGAAGCCAAACTCTTGAAGGAGCGCGTGTGCTTCTTCATCTGTCGTAGCTGACGTTACGAACGTGATGTCCATACCGTTGATCTTCGACACCTTGTCCACATCGATTTCAGGGAAAATGATCTGTTCCTTGACACCGATTGTGTAGTTCCCGCGTCCATCGAAGCTCCTGTCGCTGAATCCGCGGAAGTCACGGATACGTGGAGCTGCGATGTTGATGAAACGATCGAGGAACTCGTACATGTGAGCGCGGCGAAGCGTCACACGTGCACCGATCGGCATGCCTTCACGAAGCTTGAAGTTAGCAATCGACTTGCGAGCGCGTGATACAGCTGGACGCTGACCAACGATCAGTTCAAGTTCGTTGACTGCTGACTGCAGTTGCTTTGTGTCTTGTGTTGCAGCACCTACACCGATGTTGATCGCGATCTTTTCGATACGCGGCACCTGCATTGGGCTACCGTAGTTGAAACGCTTCATCAGCGCAGGCACTACGTGGTCCTTGTAGAAGGCGTGCAGCCGGGCCGGGACGCGCACGTCCTCGATTTCCTCGAGGCGTGGACCCTCTGGCTTGAACTGGTCCCTCTTTGATGACGTTGCTTTTGCCATGATCTATCAGTTCCTTCGACGTTCGTCTGATTTAGAGTTCTTCGCCTGTGGTCTTCGCAGTACGCTTAACCACTGTCTTACCATTGACAACCGAGCGCTCACGCGAAACACGCGTTGGCTTACCCTTCTTGTCGGCAAGTTGGACGTTTGAGTAGTGAACAGGTGCTTCAACGGTGATGATACCACCATTTGGATTCTGCTGTGATGGACGAACAGCCTTCTTGCGAAGATTTACGCCTTCAATCAGCACCCGCATCGTTGTTGGGTACACCATCAGAACACGTCCTGTGGCACCCTTGTTATTTCCTGCGATCACCACTACAGTGTCGCCCTTTTTAATCTTGAGCTTCATCGTATACCTCAGAGCACCTCGGGTGCGAGGGAAATGATCTTCATAAACGAGCGTTCGCGAAGTTCACGGGCGACTGGCCCGAAAATGCGCGTGCCGCGAGGATCGTTGTTAGTATTGATGATGACGGCAGCGTTTTCGTCGAAGCGGATAAACGAGCCATCACGGCGGCGTATTTCCTTCTTCGTGCGAACGATAACGGCCTTCACCACTTCGCCCTTCTTCACAGCGCCGGCAGGCAGTGCTGCCTTAACCGAACACACAACGATGTCGCCCACCGATGCATAACGCTTGCCGTGTCCGCCCAACACACGGATGCAACGCAACTTGCGCGCGCCCGAGTTGTCTGCTACCACGAGATTTGACTCTTCTTGAACCATGTCCGTTCTCCCTTACTGCGCTCGTTCGATGATCTCCACAAGCGCCCAACGCTTGCGGGCACTCAGTGGACGGCTCTCGATAACCTTGACAACGTCACCGATGTTGCACTCATTCTTCTCGTCGTGCGCCATCACCTTGGTCGTCTGCTTGAAATACTTGCGATACAGCGGATGTGCCACTTGGCGCTCGATCGCGACAACGATGGTCTTGTCCGCCTTGTTGCTCACAACCTTCCCTGTCCGCGTCTTGCGGCGCGATGAAGGAGTGGTTGTTGGTGTTGCGTCTGCCATGATGTTTATCCGATTCAGTTGGCGTTGTTCTTGCGCTCGTGGAGAATAGTCTTCATCCGCGCGATGTCCTTACGGAGCGTCTTGATGCTTGACGAATCCTGCAGCTGGCTCAGAGCGAGCTGGAAGCGCAGACGCGTCACGTTTTCTTCACTTTCCTTCACGAAGCCTTCAAGTTCTTGCGTGCTGAGCGAGCGGAGGTCTTCTGCCTTGCGTGCCTTCATGATTATCCTCCTTCAAGATCTACACGTTGAACGAACTTGCACTTGATCGGCAACTTGTGGATTGCAAGGCGCACTGCTTCTTGTGCACGCTCCTTGGATACACCGTCGATCTCGAACAAGATGCGACCTGGCTTGACCACGGCTACCCAGAACTCTGGATTACCCTTACCAGAACCCATTCGGGTTTCTGCTGGCTTCTTGGTCACAGGCTTGTCTGGGAAGATCCGGATCCACACCTTACCATCGCGTCGGAGGTATCGATTGATAGCGATACGTGCCGATTCGATCTGGCGGTTGGTGATCCAGGCTGCTTCCAGCGCCTTCAGACCGAATGAACCAAATGCGACCGTCGAACCACGGTAGGCCTTGCCGCGACGGCGGCCCCGTTGGGTCTTGCGATGCTTAACTCGTTTTGGGATGAGCATGTCGTTGCCTTACGCCTGACTTACTGTTCCTTGTTCTGTTGCTTGCCGATAACGTCACCACGGCAGATCCACACCTTGACGCCGATCGATCCGTAGACCGTTTCAGCACGACCTTGAGCATAGTCAATGTCAGCACGGAGTGTATGCAGTGGCACGCGGCCTTCCTTATACTGTTCCTGACGTGTCATGTCAGCACCACCAAGGCGGCCACTGCACATTACACGAACACCTTCTGCGCCAACACGCATCGTGCTGCTCACAGCGTTCTTCATTGCGCGACGGAACGAGATACGTCCTTCCAGCTGCGCAGCAATGTTGTCGGCTACAAGTTGCGCGTCGAGTTCAGGACGCTTGATCTCACTGATGAGAATCTTTACTTCCTTCTTCGTCAACTTGCGGAGTTCTTCTTCCAGCTGCGCGATATCCTTGCCTGAGCGACCAATGATCACGCCTGGACGTGATGTGTTGATCGTCACGCGAAGTTGCTTCGCTGTGCGCTCGACGATGATACGTGCTACACCGGCCTTCTTAAGACGGCTCTTGATGTAGTTGCGCACCATGAGATCTTCTTGCAGCTTTTCTGCTACGTTCTTCTCATCGAACCAGTTGGCTTCCCAACTGCGGATGATGCCAAGGCGCAGACCGATCGGATTTGTCTTCTGACCCACTGATGAACTCCGATTACTGTTTCGTTGAAACGACGATGGTAAGATGATGCGAGCGCTTGCGAATGCGAAACGCACGACCCATAGGGGCTGGCGAAATACGCTTCATCGTCGGACCTGGGTCGACGAAACACTCTTTCACAATAATGGACTCAGGATCGATACCCGCATCCTTATTTGTGAGGTTGCTGATCGCTGACTTGAGCGTGAGCTCTGCCACCGAACCTGCAGCCTTGTCCGAGAATTGCAGAAGGTTCAATGCCTCCTGAGCTGACTTGCCACGAATGAGGTCGATCACAAGACGCATCTTGCGAGGCGACGACCGGTTGTAGCGTTTGATAGCGCGTGCTTCCATCGTTCGTCCTTACTTCTTGCCCGTTTTGAGATCTTTCCGGTTGCCTGCATGACCACGGTATGTACGCGTTGGCGAAAACTCACCAAGCTTGTGACCTACCATGTTTTCTGTTACATACACCGGAATGAACTTGTTGCCGTTATGAACCGCAAGCGTGTGACCTACGAATTCCGGCGAAATCGTTGATGCGCGCGACCATGTCTTGATCACAGCCTTCTTGCCCGAGTCATTCATCGCTTCAACCTTCTTTACCAGCTTAAAGCTGACAAATGGCTCTTTCTTCAGTGAACGTGGCATTCTCGATTACTCCGTGTTCTACAGTTACGCGTTACGACGACGAATGATCATGTCATCCGAAGCATTCTTCTTCTTCCGTGTCTTCAAGCCCTTGGCGAGCTGACCCCATGGCGAACGCAAGTGCTTGCGACCACCACCAGACTTTGAGCGACCTTCACCACCACCGTTCGGGTGATCGATCGGGTTCATAGCCATACCACGTGTCTGCGGGCGAACGCCCAACCAACGCATGCGACCAGCCTTACCGTACGAGATGTTCTCGTGCGATCCGTTGCTCACTACACCAATTGTTGCCATACATACAGCTGGCACCATGCGAATCTCACCCGAAGGGAGCTTGATCTGTGCCTTGCCGTTATCAACACCAACAAACTGTGCCGAAGCGCCTGCCGAACGAACCATCTGTCCGCCCTTGCCTGGCTTGAGCTCAATGTTGTGGATGAAGTAACCCACTGGGATCTTCGACAACGGAAGCGCGTTGCCATCCTTCGGCTCTGCCATCTCGCCGCTCATGATCTTCTGACCAACTTGCAGCTTGTCTGGCGCGATGATATAGCGCTTTTCACCGTCTGCATACTCAACCAGAGCGATGCGGCATGTGCGATTCGGATCGTACTCGATCGTCTTCACAGTTGCTTCTACACCGAGCTTGTTGCGCTTGAAATCGATAATGCGGTACATCCGCTTGTGTCCACCACCACGGTGACGTGATGTGACACGACCAGTATTGTTCCGTCCGCCCGACTTCTTGATCGGTTCGAGAAGGCTCTTCTCTGGCTTGGATGTCGTGATCTCGTCGAACGTGCTAATGCTATAGTAGCGCGTTCCAGGCGTGATCGGTTTGAGGTTGCGTGTTGCCATGATTCAAATTCTCCGCTTAGTCTTCCGTGCCTTCGCCGGAAACGATATCGATGGTCTGCCCTTCCTTCAACGTCACGTAGGCCTTCTTCTTCAGGTTCGTACGGCCAACCTGATACCCACGGCGTGTCATGCGTGCCTTGACCTTACCCTTGGTACGCACTGTACGGATGGTGATCGCATCAACATCAAACATTTGCTTGATGGCTGCACGGATCTGCAGCTTGTTTGAGTTTGGATCCACTTCGAACACATACTGGCGAAGCGTTCCAACCTTCGTTGCCTTCTCTGTGATGAGCGGCTTCTTGAGGACTGTGATCATTACGCATCTCCTCCGTTATCGCCGAACGAATCAGCGATCGTTGCGATTGCGCTCTTGAAGATCACAAGCTTGCCGTGGCTCAGAACATCATACGCCGAGATCTTGTCGGCAGGGAAGGTCGTCAGGCCTGCGATGTTGCGTGCTGACTTGACGAATGTCTCGTCCGCAGCTGGCAACAACATGAGAACCTTCGAACCATCAACCTTGATGTTCTTCAGCATGGTCGCAACATCACGTGTCTTCGGTGCGCTGATTGCGAAATCTTCCACAACCACAAGGTTGTTTTCGCGAGCACGAAGTG
>JAURNF010000113.1 GCA_030830285.1 Candidatus Kapaibacterium sp. | reverse complement strand
CTGAACATTGCGAATCACGAGTCTACCGCTTCCCGCGTCAAATGCCTGTTCGAGCGAATCCATCAATCGTGTATGCGATTCGCTGTCGTCTCGTACGATGATCCGATCGACGAGCACATACACCGGAACTCCGGACTTTGGAAGTTCCTGCACATCATCGAGCTCGAGTATCTCTGTTGACGATCCCACGACCAATCGCGAGAACCCCTTCGCACGAAGTCCTTCGCGCACGATACTGAGCTCTGCATGCTCGTGAGGTAGCTCAGCCAAGATGTAAATGCGGGCGCCGGCAAGCGTCGACATCACGGTCGTTGTCACCGACTGCGCATTGTCTTTACGAATGACCTCGCCTGTTTCCTTGTCGATGACGATGCCGATTCGACCGTACAGCAGGCGCAAGAAGTCGTAGATCTCCGTGGTCGTGCCAACCGTTGAACGAGGGTTTTTTGCAAATGTTTGCTGCTCAATAGCAACCGCAGGTGGCAACCCATGAATTGCGTCCACGTCGGGCTTATTCATGCGGTCAAGGAACTGACGCGCATATGCGCTCAGTGACTCGACGAACCTCCGCTGACCCTCAGCATAGAGTGTATCGAACGCCAAGCTCGACTTCCCAGAACCCGACAACCCCGTGATCACCGTTAAGGCGTTGCGGGGAATCGTAACGTCGACATTCTTGAGGTTGTTGACGCGTGCCCCGGTAATCGACACAACCTTTTGTGTGGAAGACGGCGTCGCTGCTGGTGATTGAGAAGGGGGCTTCACAGTGTCTGACGAGATGCAATGAAACCTCAAAACTACGGTTTTTCGGGACCCCGTCCATCGTTCTGGGCTTTTGCTGACCCGACTACCCCATCCACGATTCCGCAAAGGTGTGTCAAGTTATTGCTGGCACGGTACTTGCTTTATGTCAAGGAGTTCCGTAAACTTGCGGTCTTGTTTCTAACGAATCGTATTTGGAGTCCGAATCATGGCTCGTCGCTGTGAACTCACTGGTGTTGGTGTGATGTATGGCAATAACGTGTCGCACGCAAACAACAAGACACGTCGTCGCTTCCTTCCTAACATCCAAAAGAAGCGCATCTGGGTACCTGAAGAAGGTCGCTGGGTAACTGTGAAGATCACTGCAAGCGCACTCAAGACGCTTGATAAGGTGGGCTACACAGCCATGAAGAAGCGCGCAGCAAAGTAAGTTCTGACGCCCCACCTCGTGGGCTGCGTTTCAAGGAAAGGCCGCCATGCGGCCTTTTTTCGTTGGTAGGATGTCATAAAACGCCACCCTGGTACGTCATCATCCTCGATGCAACTGTTTCATTGCTCCCCCATGTCTTTGACCGGCACGTTGTCTAGCTACGTGCTTGGCATGCTGCTGTGTTCTATTGCCACCGTGCATGCACAACAGCTCGATTCAACAGAGCGCGCACGCAAGGCGCGTGAGCTGTTCATCAATGGAACCACACTGCAGATCCAGGGTAATCGGCACGCCGAGGCGATCCTCGAGTTTCAACAAGCACTGCGATTTGATTCGTCGGCGGTAACACTGGCAGCTATTGCGAGGAGTTACTTCGAGCTCAGGAAACTCGAGCTAGCGCTCGAATACGCCGATGCAGCTGTGCAGCGCGACTCGACGTCACGAGATATTTGGGAGCTCATCGCCGAGATCGAAGTATTGCGCGGACATTATGATGAAGGCATTGCTGCCTACGAACGTCTCCTGCAGCTCAATCCATCGCGACGTCAGCTCTACACTCTGGGACGACTCTACGAGCCACGCAACGCTGCCAAGGCCATCGAGATCTTTGAACGTCTGTGCGCATCGCAAGCAGATCCTACCATGTTGTTGCGCCTGGCGGATCTCTACGAACGTCGCCGTGATACGAAGGGTGTGCTGCGATCCCTTGAACGTGCACGATTGGCTGATCCGTTGGATCCGCAGATCGCAGCTCGCGCATGCGAGGCATACGTTCGAGAGGCGATGTTTCCTGAGCTAACAGCGCTACTTTCACAATGGAAGCGGTACGATCCAGATCTTGAGCGAAGCGCCCGTATTTGGGGCGTAACGTTTACAAGCTTGCTGGAAGATTCGCTCGTGATGGGCCTCAATGCGAAGTCCATTACACCCCTGCTTGACGATGCGTTGGCAACGTTCCCTACTACGTGGCCGGTGATGGCGTTGGCAGGCACAGTAAGCGTTGCACTCGATGATACAGTGCGATCACGTTCTCTGTTCGATCAAACGATCATTGCATCGAATCATCGTCCAGAAAGCTATCTCGAGATTGGACGGATTTACATCTTGCGGAGTTATCCCGCACTTGCTCACGAGTACCTTTCAGAGGGACTCCGCCGGTTCCCATCTGATGCGCGGTTCGCATTTATGCTTGGCAGTGCAAGCCTCGAGCTTGACCGCGATGATGATGCTCTCGCCTACTATACGGCAGCAGTGGAGCTGGATCCACGGATGGTTGATGCATGGGTACAACTGGGCATTCTCTATGACCAGCGTGGAAGCTCGGATAGCTCTGACGCGCACTATCGCAGAGCACTCCAACTTGAGCCTGATAATGCGCTGGCGTTGAACAACCTGGCATACTCACTTACACAGCGGCGCGTACAGCTCGACCAAGCTCGAGCAATGGCATGGCGCGCTGTTCAGTCGGAGCCGCAGAATGCGGCCTATGCTGACACATACGCATGGGTATTGTATCAGCTTGGTGAGTATCAAGACGCACGGTTCTATATCGAGCGTGCTATTTCACTGGGTGGAAATGCAACACACTTCGAGCACCTGGGCGATATTCTCTGGGCACTCGGAGATACCATTGGCGCGACATCTGCATGGCGCCAGGCATTAACACGCGACCCATCCCGAACGCGACTTCAAGACAAGATTGATCAATCGAAATGATGTTGAAGGAATTCTACGATGAATCGACCAACAAGCACTGACCCGAATGACTACGAGGTATTGATCCGACGCCGTGGAGAGGAAGACTACGCGTCGTATTGCCCGCAACTCGCCCACATGATCAAGGGCACTGCGCACGAAGAGGTTGAAGAAGCAATGAAGGCCATCGTCCTCGAGTACATTGCATCGCTCAAGACCAACGCCTGATTCATGACCCGTACAGACAAGAGGTACATTCATGGACTGAAGTGGGAAACACGATTCGTGATTTCCTACATCGTCGTGACGTGCATGGCTGTGTTAGGAATGATCTACGCTGATGCTACCGTGTCTGCGATCATTCTCGCGACGCTCATCGTTCTTGGCATCAGCATGGCGGGATTGCTCAGATCACTTCTCCGTGATGATTACCTACATACGTCATCGTTTGCAACAGTACTGTCACTGATCCCTCCGTTCGCCTTCGTGACGGTGTACGTCGGAGTTCTTACCTCCTGGATGCAACGCGTGGGATTTGGTCCGTTGATGCGCATTGCAGTTACATCACTCATGCTATGGTCGGTGATTGCGGCGGGATTTCGCATCTCGACAACTGAGAGCGCTGTCGTGTTGAGCGCCAGTGTTCTGTCAGCAGTTGTACGACAGGCAGCCGGACCTTCGTTCTATCTCCTACCGTGGACGCTTCTCGTGATTGGGTATGTACTCGTCCACATGGTGATGTCATGAACAACCATTGGCTTGGACGGATCATCACCATCGTGCTGGCCATCGCAGCTCCGCTGCTGATTTCGATCGTGATTGGTGTTGATATCGCACATGCGAACTCTCTCCAAGCGCTCACCTACGGAGTAGCGTGTATCGCAGTTGTCGGGATCGAGCAACGTCGCCGCGGAAGTTCAGCCGTTGCATCAGGATTGGTACCAACCCCACGTAGTGCAGTGCTTTCATTGTTGGGCGCTGGTTGGGCAATTGGGGTTCTTGCACTGATTCTTCTTCTTGCGTTCGTTCTCGGTGGTAGACTGCATGTTCTGGCTGAGCCATCGTTTTCACTGACAGGGTTGAGCACGATTGTCTTGTTCGCGATCGGTGAAGAAGTGGTATTCCGTGGGACACTTCTCGAAGCACTCCACGAACGGTTTGGTGCGCCTGCAGCAGTGATCACAACGAGTATCCTGTTTGCACTTGCCCATGCCGGCAATCCTAGCGCCTCGCTCGTCAGCACCATCAACGTCGCACTCGCAGGCATCGCTCTTGGAGCGGCAGTTGTTACAACGTCGTCATTGTGGATGGCCATTGGGTTCCATATTGTCTGGAACGTAGTTCTCTCGTCCGTATTCGGCGTTGTCAGTGGTATGGATCTCGGACTAGCAGTTACCGAGCTCAACACATCATCACTCAGCAACACCGTCCGTCCATGGATTGAGGGATCGTTCGGGATCGAAGAAGGGTATGCGACCACAGTTCTTCTGCCCCTGTCGATGATTGCGCTGCTGAGGCGCGCCCCGTATGATCCGTTTGTACGTGCTGCACGATTTCGCCGCACGTTTTCGTCATAAGGAATCATCCTCTCCTACACTAGGTTTGCAGTATGAAGACTCTTCGCATTCTCGTACTTGGACTGATGTTCACCGTCGTACCTATGCATGCACAATGGGTCTCGATGAAGTCGGATGGCGACACGATTCTCCAGCAAGGTATTCGACACATTTACAACGTTGAGTTTGACGAGGCTCATGCGAAGTTCTCGCAAGTCATCGCGTTGTACCCTACGCATCCCGCAGGCTACTTTCTTGATGCGATGGTCGAATGGTGGCGCATTAGCCTCGATCAGAAGACAACCGCATACGACGCTCTCTTTCTGCAGAAGATCGATCGCGTATTGGCAGTGTGTGACCAACGCCTCGACTCGATGCCAAAGGACGTTGCAGCACTCTTTTTCAAGGGTGGTGCAATTGGATTCCGCGGTCGATACCACATCACACGAAACAACTATTTCAGTGCAGCTGATGATGGACGCATTGCGCTGGGTATTCTGCAAGACTGTTATCGCATCGCACCTGGCAATCACGATGTGATGCTCGGCACGGGCATCTACAACTACTTCAGTGTGGCAATTCCAGAACGGCGGCCTGGACTTGGAACATTGATGATGTTCCTTCCTTCAGGCGACAAGCATTTGGGTCTTGCGCAGCTCAAAGCTGCAGCGCGTCAAGCACGTTACGCCGCGGTAGAAGCAAAGGTCATTCTGATTCAGGCCTACACAGACTTCGAGTGGAATCTCTTAGAGGCGATGACCTATGCACGGGATCTCCACCAGAGCTTCCCGAGAAACCCGGCCTTTCAACGAGCCTACGGACGCTGTCTCATCGGACTCGGCCCTCGCGATTCTGCAGAGCAGTGTTGGCGCGACGTCCTCGTTAAGTACATGGATAAGAGATTCGGGTACGACCGCCTTGCCGCACGTGAAGCGTTGTACTATATCGGCATTTGCCGGATGCAGAGCCGCGACTTCCCTATGGCTCTGAAGTATCTCGCAAAGTGCTTTGAAGCAAGTCAAGTGCTTGACAAGGACGAGCCCACGGGTTTGATGGTAAAGGCATACCTTCGCATGGGGCAGATCTACGATGCCCAAGGAAAGCGCCAACAGGCACTGAGTCACTACAAGAAGGTGCTCGAGTGGCCCGACTGGTCACAGTCGCATGCCGAGGCCACGAGGTTTAGCAATACTCCCTATCGGTAAGGAGTCGGTGCGTATTTTTGCGCATTGATCATCGTTGCTAGGGAGTGATGAAGACCGATATCACACCATGGTTGGAACTCGCACAGCGAGAACTTAAGGGCAAGGACCCCGCCTCACTCGAGCGGATGTCCGCAGAGGGCATTCCAGTGAAGCCCCTTTACACTGCACGTGATCTTGAGTCACTCGCGCACGTCGATACGCTTCCAGGACTGTTCCCCTACCTTCGCGGACCGTATGCGACGATGTACACGAACCGTCCATGGACGATTCGTCAGTACGCGGGTTTCTCTACCGCAGAAGCATCAAATGCGTTTTATCGTAAGGCGCTCGAGAATGGACAGAAGGGGCTCTCGGTTGCGTTCGACCTTGCGACGCATCGTGGATACGATAGCGATCACCCTCGCGTAGTTGGCGATGTTGGTAAAGCCGGTGTTGCCATCGACTCTGTTGAGGACATGAAGATCCTGTTCCAAGGTATCCCTCTTGATAACATGAGCGTGTCGATGACAATGAACGGTGCCGTGATACCGATTCTGGCAATGTTCATTGTTGCTGCAGAAGAACAGGGAGTGTCGCAGGAGAAACTTTCAGGAACGATTCAAAACGACATCCTGAAAGAGTTCATGGTGCGGAACACCTACATCTATCCGCCTGAACCATCGATGCGCATTGTGGCCGATATCATCGAGTTCACAAGTAAGAACATGCCGCGCTTCAATAGCATCTCGATCAGCGGTTACCACATGCATGAAGCTGGCGCTACAGCTGTTCAAGAGCTTGCATTCACAATTGCTGACGGTATGGAGTATGTGCGTGCGGCGATGCAACGTGGAATGCACGTCGATGCATTTGCTCCGCGTTTGTCGTTCTTCTTCGCGATCGGCATGAACTTCTTCATGGAAGTAGCAAAGCTTCGAGCTGCACGTGTGCTCTGGGCTACTGCAATGAAGCAGTTTCATCCGGAACGCACCGACTCTCTGCTGCTACGCACACACTGTCAGACATCTGGTTGGTCGCTCTCGGCTCAGGACCCATTTAACAACGTCGTTCGAACAACCATTGAGGCTATGGCGGCAGTGCTTGGTGGCACGCAGTCACTGCATACGAATTCGTTCGACGAAGCCCTTGGCTTGCCTACCGAGCAATCGGCACGCGTGGCTCGCAACACACAATTGATCATCGCAGAAGAATCTCACATCACAGAGGTTGCCGATCCTCTCGGTGGCTCTTACTATGTCGAGGCCCTGACTGATGCGCTTGTGCGTGAGGCCTCAACGATCATCGCAGAAGTTGAATCCTACGGTGGAATGACTCGTGCGATCAACGCTGGTATTCCGAAGCTCAAGATTGAGGAATCGGCAGCGCGACGTCAAGCAAAGATTGACCAGGGACACGAGGTTATCGTTGGTGTAAACAAGTATCAGCTTGCACACGAGCCCGACATCGATGTTTTGGACATTGACAACACAAAGGTGCGTGAGTCGCAGGTTGCACGTCTTGCAAGCATCCGTGCGTCGCGTAACGCTAACGATGTGGCGAACGCTCTTGCAGCCATTCGAGTCAGTGCTCGCACAGGCGACGGCAATTTGCTTGCGATGGCAGTTGACGCCGCTCGCGTTCGTGCTACTGTTGGGGAGATATCGGAAGCAATGGCCGATGTATTCACACGCTACGAGGCACAGACCATGGCAATTGAAGGTGTATATGGCGCTGAGTATGCAAACGATGCAACGTACGCTGCTCTTCGCGCTGACGTGGAATCATTCGAGAGCGAGTTTGGTCGACGTCCACGCATCTTGGTTGCAAAGCTGGGTCAGGACGGACACGATCGTGGCGCGAAGGTGATCGCCACATCGTTTGCCGACATCGGCTTCGATGTCGACATCGGTCCCCTGTTTGCCACGCCGGAGGAAGCTGCACGTCAAGCAATCGACAATGACGTACACGTTGTCGGTGTGTCGAGTCAGGCCGCTGGACATAAAACGCTGATCCCACAACTGGTGCAGGCACTTCGCAATGAAGGCGCAGCTGATATCATGGTGATTGCTGGTGGCGTGATTCCTCCCAAGGACTATGACCAGCTCCATGAAGCTGGCGTTTCGTTGATCTTTGGACCTGGAACGAACATCATCGAAGCTGCTCAAACAACGCTGACGGCAATTCGCCAGCACCTGCGCGGACAGAAATGATTGCTGTAGGGATCGATATCGGCACCAACACAGCCTTGATGGTTGTCGCATCGATCACGCATGAAGCCAGGGTGGAGATTCTCCACGATGTGCATGAGCTTCCTCGCCTTGGCGAGGGTCTCGATCATCACGGCATGATTAGCGATGCAGCACGTGATCGTGCTCGCTCTGCAGTGGAGCGCTTTCGTACGGTGATCGCGGATGCTACGGCAGGCGACAGCCTGCATGTGGTGCATGCTGTTGCTACAAGTGCGCTGCGTGAGGCCAACAATGGCGACGTCGTTCGCCGTGAACTGGAGTCGATTCTTGGCTGGCCAATCACCGTCATCAGTGGCAACGAAGAAGCCGAGCTCACCTACTTCGGTGCTGTTGGCCACCATGAGCCATCGGCGAGCATGATCGACATAGGTGGTGGTTCCACGGAGTTTGTCGCAGGACGGTCGGGTGAACTCCTGTATCGCATTTCAACCTCCCTGGGTGTGGTACGCTGTATGGAGCGCTATGTGAGCACGCATCCGGTCGCAACGCTTGGTCAAGACGAGATACGAGCGCATGTGCGATTTGAGCTTGAACCGCATGCTGATAAGCTCTCTGGTTCATCTGTGTTGGTTGGCACAGCTGGTACACCAACAGCTCTTGCAATGATCGACCTTGAGCTGCCTGCATATGATGCAGCATTGATCGATGGTCACAACCTGTCACTTGCACGTATTGATGAACTCGCCGCATGGCTATGTATGCAGACGCGCGAGGAACTCTGTGCGATTCCCGGACTCGATGCACGCCGAGCTGATATCGTACCGATCGGAGCTATCATCTTGTCGGAATCCATGCACATTCTGGGATACAATAACCTACGTGTATCTACGCGCGGTTTACGTCATGGTGCACTTAAGCGCGCTATTCAGCAAGCTGAGTCTACGCTGGGATGACCACGATGAACCATATCGCTCGAGTTTTTCTGGCGCTCGTGATCGTTGGTACCTGCCAATCTCTGCATGCCCAACAACGCGAGTACACGCTTGTGTATCAGATGAAGGTCGGCGATGTCCATGATTTTGACCTCATCACAGAACAACAGGTGGTGGGCAGGCGTGCTGTTAGGGTAACCACCGATATGCGAATCGATGTGATGGATAAGGATCACTTGGGCAATTACGAGTGTAGGATTACGCTATCAATTGATAGAGACTCAAGCGACCTTGTGCGTAAGAGTGACGTGAATCATGATATTGCATTTCGCATTGCGGGCACACGCAGATATAGCCGTGTTGAGGGCTACGATGCGGTCATCAACAACGTTGGGAAGATTGTTCTCGGTCAGACCGTGCAGCCGCATAACTTTGATCAACGTGGTTTTACACTCTCTTCGCAGACAACCGACTTCTCGATGACAGAGCGGCCAATCGCGCCGTATGAGGTGAACTTCACTCTTTCATCTGCACCCGGTGAGAATCCCGTAACGATCGGCGTGCCGTATGACGATACCATTCTCGTAACCAGTGCTGTACAGCGAGTAACGCGCACGTCGGGAAGTATCACGGCACCACTGAACGAGCCACCGGGAAATCTCGATACGCTGATTCGCGTGATGACGTTGGATTCTATCATTACCGCTGGTGATAGAAAGATTGGACATGTTTCATCGCATGGTATCAAACGAACGGTGTTAGGCCAGCGCTATGAAATCACCACCCGATACTATCGCGAGATGACGACTGGGCTTATCGACTATTTGTACGAAGAGTGCTATGCTCTATCACAGAATGGAAAACGCCGACTCGAGTATGTAACCTCAGGTCGGCGTCGTCATCCACAAGCATATGTTCCGGCAGGCGTTACGCCGTCGCTTCGCTAAGAAGAGCGTCCTGCTCACGCTCATGCACCTTCGCTGAACCCGTTGCTGGGCTTGCCGATGCACTGCGTCCGACGTACCGAAGTGTCTGACCAGATTGGAGCGACTCTATGATGTTCGGTTGTACACACATCCATGCGCCCATGTTCTTCGGCTCTTCCTGACACCAGACGATATCGCGAGCATTGCCGTAACGCGCGAGAACGGACTTCATGCCTTCGTGATGGAACGGGTACAATTGTTCGAGACGAACAAGCGCGACATGCGACGCTCCCACG
>JAURNF010000112.1 GCA_030830285.1 Candidatus Kapaibacterium sp. | reverse complement strand
CGATCGTCGAGTCGACGTGAGAGCGTTGCAAACACAACGTTGGATGATTGTTCCATTGCTTCATGAAACGTTGTCTGTCCAACAGGGTGGTCGTCGCGAATCTGTACATCGCCCGGAAGTGTAAGAACTCCCGTACCACCATCTACGGCATCATTCGGACCAATCACACGGCGGTCGAGCAACGCGGCTGCGGTAATGGCCTTCATCGTTGAGCCCGGCTCGTACTGATCAGAGATCGAACGAATACGAATCGCATCATCCGTCGCACGATCGAGTCGCGACGGGTCAAATGTTGGATACGATGCCATTGCAAGGATTTCGCCTGTAGATGGCTCAATCGCAATGACAGTACCCGATGTAGCACCAACGAGGCGAACCCCATACGCAAGCTCTTGCTCGGCTACACGCTGCATTTCAAGATCTATCGTCAGCTGCAGACCCTGTCCGTCTTTCGGGGCTTCTCGCTCTGGATCAACACCCGGACGCAGTCGTCCGCGTCCATCACGTTGCATGATCACGAATCCGCTTGTACCTCGCAGCAACCCGTCATACTGAAGCTCGAGTCCACTGAGACCGTTATTATCGACGTCGGTCGTTCCAACGAGTTGCGATGCGAGTGGACCATGTGTGAAGAGACGCTTTGGCTCTTTCACACGAATCAGACCACGGTCTTGAAGTGTGTCGAGCACCGGAAACATCACCGTATTCACACCACGAGCCAACCATACAAATCGCGTGTCCTTTCGGCGCAGGCGCTCGAGATACACTGATGCTGGCTCACCTGCCGCAGCAGAAAGCAACTGCGCACACATGTCAGGATGCTCAATCATCTGCGGGTCGGCTGCAAACGAGGTTGTTTGCATCATCGTCGCGATGTCGCGCATAGAACGATCAACCAGCTTACCACGTTCGGCACGCAGCGGCACCTTACTCTCGTATTGCTTCTTCGCAAGGTCACGATAGTGCGAACCCTGCACAACTTGTACCCAGAACAAGCGACTGATGATCAACACAAATGCAACCGAAAACAGGAGCGTTAACAGTCCTGCCTTCCATCGAATTGGTTCGTATGGCTGCTCAGTTGAATTCACTTCGTCGTTGTTTCTTCTACAATCGTTGGTGCTTTAGGAGGAGGAATCAGTTGTAGCCGCTCTTGCGCATTGCGTGTGATACGCTCCGCTGATTGAAGTCGGTACGATTCCGTTCGCAGACTTTCGTTCACCCATCGAAGCGAGTCGATGCGTCGACGATACATATCGGTTTCCATCAGTAGCTTCTTGACTGCGATCACGTTACTCACATATAGCACAGTCGATATCGCACTTACAAAGACAAGTGCGAAAATGCTCCATCGATTAAGGAGACGTCGCTGCTTGACGATGGATGGCGCTTCCTTTGTGGGAAGGGGCTCCCGTTGAGGAAGCTCGTCCTCAACAAGTTCTTCTTCTGGAGGAAGTATCCGACGAGCCATTAGCGTACCTCAGCGCCTGGACCAACCGTTGGATCCATTGGTGTCATGAGTGTCAACTTGCCGTCAGCATTAGATGCTGCCAATACCATGCCCTGCGACTCCATACCCATGAGCTTTGCTGGCTTGAGATTGACGACAACGCAGATCGTCTTGCCAATGAGATCTTCAGGGGCGTAGTGCTTTGCGATACCAGCGAGGATCTGACGCTTCTCTGTGCCGATATCCACCTGCAGCTTGAGGAGCTTTTCCGACTTTGGAACGCGCTCTGCTTCGAGGATGACCGCCGTGCGCAAGCGTACTGCACCAAACTGGTCAATCGTGATCACGCCATCTTCTGCGGCAGGTGCTGCTAGCTTGGCTGTTGCACCTGACGATGCTGGTGACTGATCCTCAGGGGTACCAAGCTTTGCGATTTCACGCTCCACGACGTCGTTCTCCACCTTTGTAAACAAGATTGTTGGTTCGCCAAGTACACGTCCAGCAGGTATCGAATACACCGCACCACGTGTCCATCGATCATCGCCTACCGTGCACTCGCCCGGTGCACCCGTAACTGGAGTCTCGCTCAACATGCGTTGGATCGTTGTCGATGCAGCTGGACAGAATGGCGCGAACGCTACTGCAAGCGTGTGAATCGCTTGGATACACACATGCATCGTACGCGCACAATCTGCTGGGTCGGACGCAATAGCCTTCCACGGCGCTTTGTCGTTGAAATACTTGTTGGCAGCACGCGCAATATTCATTGCCTCTGTTGCTGCATCACGGAAGCGATATGCATCGAGGCTTGCACCAACGGCACGGAGTCCGCTGGCAAGCGCATCACGTAGCACCGCTTCATGTTCATCAGGCTGTGCTGCTTGGTCATACGCAGGAACCGTACCATTGAAGTTCTTCTGCGTGAACTGCATCACACGGTTGACGTAGTTACCAAAGATTGCTGCAAGCTCGTTGTTTGTTCGTGCCGCATAATCGCGCCATGTGAAATCACTGTCGCGCGTCTCTGGCATGTTCATCGTGAGCACATAGCGAAGAACATCACGATGTTGCGGTTCTGGAAAATCATTGAGGTACTGCAGTACGTCAATGGCCCAGTTGCGGCTCTTCGAGAATTTCTTGCCTTCGAGATTTAGAAACTCATTCGCTGGAACATTCTCAGGAAGGATGTAGCCTTCTTCACTTCGTGTATGAAGGAGAATCGGAAAGATGATCGTGTGAAACACGATGTTGTCCTTACCGAGGAAT
>JAURNF010000111.1 GCA_030830285.1 Candidatus Kapaibacterium sp. | reverse complement strand
GTTCGGCAATGATCACATCGGGACGGCGCTGCAAGAGCTCGCTCGGTTGTCCTACCGCGAGGTCGACAGGCACGGTTTGTTGACCGAGTGTCTTTCCGCGCAACACCTCTGTGCCAATCGGACGTGCAAGCAGAACGTTCAATGCGTTCTCTGCTTGCGCAATGGCTGTGGTAACAACGGGGACATCAGCTTCTACACGGCGCAACTCACCTTCGGCTTGACGCCAGTCGAGCTCTGATGTCTTACCGCCTTCAAACAGCGTACGTGCAAGTCGCTCATACTCTCTTCGTGTGGCAAGATTGCTATCAAGGATTTGTCGCAACGCGTCGAGCTTACGCAGGCTGATGTACGTCTCGGCTACCGCGGCACTAATCAACAACCGCGACGCACGATATGACGCTTCACTTGCGCGCAACTGCGCTGTCTGCGCCTCTGCACCTCGACGAATGCGACCAAAGATGTCGAGTTCCCACGAGAGCGTACCCATGATGCCGAAAATGCCATTCGGACCAAGTGCCACGCCGTTGTTAATGTTTGCGAACCTGTTCGGTGAGTTGCGAATACCCGTCGCCGATCCCCCAAGACCAAGCTGCGGAAACAGAGCACTGTTCGCAATCGTTACGTTCGCACGAGCAGCTTCAATTCGCGCAAGCGTTGCTTGCACATCGTAGTTGCTGTCAAGTGCAGTGGTGATGTACTGCGAGAGCACTTGATCATCATACACACGCCAGTGCGGTTCAATTGAGAACGACGAATCAGTGCGTGCGCGTTCACGCCACGTATCTGAGGTTGGCAACGATGGACGCACGTAGTCGGGTCCGACCTTGCAACCCTGCACCCCTAGCCCCAATCCTAGAAGCAGGACCATCATCGCTCCTTGCTTCATGCGCTTGCGATACCCAAACCCCTCGATGAACGCGAACAATCCTGGTACGATGATCACACCAAACGCAGTTGCCACAAGCATGCCATAGAATACGGTTGTACCCATTGCCACACGCGATCCCGCACCCGAACCAGAGGCTGTCATAAGCGGCACAACGCCGAGAATGAATGCGAATGCAGTCATGAGAATTGGACGGAATCGGAGTCGGGCCGACTCAATAGCTGCGTCTTCAGGGGAAAGGCCTTCGTTGTCCTGCTTCTCCTTCGCAAACTCAACAATCAAGATTGAGTTCTTCGCAGCAAGACCAATCAACAGAATCAATCCAATCTGAACGTAGACGTTGTTGTCGAGCCCCATAGCCCAGATACCAGCGAATGCACCAAACGCAGCAATCGGTGTTCCGAGAAGTACCGACCACGGCAGACGCCATGAATCGTATTGCGACGCCAATAAGAGGAACACGAGTACGACGGCAAGTACGAATGTCGGTATTGGGTTCGGAGCTCGCTTCTCTTCGTACGACAGACCAGAGAACGCTAGGCTCATGGTTTGAGGCAATACCTCCTTGGCAACTTCTTCTAGCGCTGTGAGTGCCTGACCAGAACTGAACCCGGCCTTTGCATTTCCAGTAATGGCAACGCTGCGGAAGAGATTGAATCGATACGTGACCTCAGCACCAGTTGTGTCGTTAGCCGTCACAAGTGTCGACAACGGGATCATCTCCCCTGTCGTGTTACTACGCACATAAAACGCTCCGATATCGCTCGGCGACTGTCGATACTGCGGCTCCGATTGCATGTAGACTCGATAGAGTCGACCAAATCGATTGAAGTCGTTCACGTATGCTCCGCCCAACGCAGCCTGCATCGTCGTGAAGACATCCTGTATCGTTACACCAAGCTTGCGCGCCTTCTCACGATCGAGCTGCACGCCAATCTGCGGCACGCCGGCATCAAACTGCGTAAACAGGTTCGTAAGCTCTGGGCGCTGCGATGCTGCAGCCATAAAGCGTGCCGTCTGCTCTTGAAGGTCGCCAACACTCATCGTGCCCGAACGATCCTGCAAATAGGCAGAGAAGCCCCCTGCCGCACCAAAGCCAGGAATTGTTGGCGGTGCAAAGCAGAACGTGATCGCTTCCGGGATCGACATGAACTGTCGATTGAGCGTTGCCATGATCGCCTTGGCCTTCTCCTCGGGTGCTTTGCGCTCCTCCCATGGCTTGAGACGAATCAGGAACGAAGCAACATTGGACGTGTATGCATTCGTAAGGAACGACAATCCACCTACGGTGTTGTACGATTCGATCTCTGGATGTTGCGCGAGAATCGCCTCTACCTTCTTACACACGGCGTCGGTGCGCTCGAGCGATGCAGCATTCGGAAGCATGACGTTGGCAAGGAAGATGCCTTGGTCTTCATCTGGTACGAATCCCGAAGGGATCTGACCGATCGTGATGAGCGACAGAACAGCAAACGCACCAACACCAACGACCGAGAGCACAGACTTGCGAACGATGGATCGCGCAACACCGACATAGCCATTGGTTGCACGACCGAAGATGCGATTGAACCATCGATAAAATGCGTTGAGTGGCCCTTTGCCCTCAATGTTCGTAGGCTTCAAGAGCATTGCAGCAAGTGCTGGACTGAGCGTGAGCGCATTAAAGGCAGACAAGACCACGGAGAATGCAATCGTCATCGCAAACTGTTGGTAGATCATGCCCGTGATGCCACCGAGGAAGGCAACGGGAATGAACACAGCCGCAAGAATGAGCGCTATGGCAATCACCGGACCCGATACTTCGCTCATAGCCTTAAGCGTAGCTTCGCGCGGACTCATACCATGCTCGATGTGGTGCATCACAGCCTCGACCACCACGATGGCGTCATCGACGACGATACCAATTGCAAGCACGAGACCGAAGAGCGACACGGTGTTGATCGTAAACCCGACCAACGGGAAGATTGCGAACGTACCGATCAAGCTCACAGGCACGGTCAACAATGGGATCAACGTGGCACGACCGTTCTGGAGGAAGATGAACACGACGATAATCACAAGCAGAATTGCCTCGAAGAGCGTCTGCACGATTTCGTCAATCGATGCTTCTACTGCTGGCGTTGTATCGTATCCCACTTCAGCTACAACATCCTGTGGGAAGATCTTCTTCATCGATTCCAGCGTTTCGTAGATGCCCTTCGATGACTCAAGCTGATTGGCTCCAGGCAGCAAGTACACGGCCAACATCGCTGATGCTTTACCGTTGAGTCGACCGAATGCTTTGTAGTTCTCGGATCCAAGTTCTACTCGTGCGACATCCCGCACACGTACAATCCGTCCGTCTGCTGTTTCCTTGATAATGATGTCAGAGAATTCTTCAGGAGTGGTCAAGCGTCCAGGCGCACTCACGGTATACGTGTTCTCCTGTCCAGGCGCGGACGGCGCAGCGCCGATCTTACCCGCTGGTGCTTGTACGTTCTGATCACGAACAGCAGCCCAGACATCCGTACTTGTCAGACCTAATGCAGCAAGGCGATCGGGCTTTACCCAAATGCGCATCGCATACTCCGAACCGCCAAGCAACTCAACCTGCGACACACCAGGAACGCGCAACAGTTGGTCGCGCACATTGATCATCGCATAGTTATTAAGAAACTGCGCATCGTAGGTGCCACCAGGCGAAGCAATGCTCACCATCATCAGGAGTGATGGATTGATCTTCTGCACAATCACGCCCTGCTGCAGCACATCCTGCGGAAGACGTGAGTTAGCACGCGCTACGCGGTTCTGCGTCAAGACGTTGGCGTTGTTGAGATCAGTACCAACATCAAACGTCACGTCGATCGACCCCGTACCGTCAGACGTGTTGCGCGACATCATGTAGATCATGTTGTCGAC
>JAURNF010000110.1 GCA_030830285.1 Candidatus Kapaibacterium sp. | reverse complement strand
GCGAGCTCGCAACGCTTGGCTATCCATCCGTTACCATTCTCCGTCCATCATTGCTCCTCGGCAAACGAACACCATCGCGTCCGAAGGAAGTTGCGCTCGAATGGTTCTTTACCGCGCTTGGTCCACTCATTCCCAACGCATGGCGCGGTGTGCACGATCACCAAGTTGCGCACGCAATGATCGACGCCATGCACAACCCGCGGCCAGGCGTGCGGATAATCACGAACGCAGAGATGGTGAGTATGCCGTGAGACGATCGCAGCCCATGACTTCAGTCATGGGTTTGCGTGAAGAGGTCCCCCTTCGCTGTGCTCGGGGGATGACGCTCGGGTTTGCGTGATCGGCGTGTGTTAAAACGAAAAACGACCGCCGAAGCGGTCGTTGTAGCATGAGTGTTTGTGCGGACCCGTAGGGATTCGAATATCAATGTGTAACCATATGTATAGCAACATGTTAGAGCGGACCGTGCAATAGGTCCTGACGGTATTCCTGACGGTATTCCTGACGAATCTATCTCCTATATGTTCTCATAGGGCAGCATTTTTTGCCGCTATAGAGCGCTTCGTACATGCGCATCCTCGACGAGACTCAGGACACGGCCTATTCCTGTTCGCTTGTTACACAGGGGCTCGATTCAGCAACGTTCAAAGCTTGAATTTTGGATGACATCCGTGGTTCGGTCTGGCAACTACGCATGGCTAAATCCAGAAACAAGGCCACGAGTACATCTTGTCACTAAGGCAGCAGAAATCATCACGAGGCACCATCACAACGATGGGCTGCCCAAATTCGGCTCTCAGCGCATGAACCAGTACCTTATGGAACTCGGAAAGCTAGCGCAGCTGTGTGAACAGGTCTGCGTAATTCGGTACAAAGGAGCCAAGCGTATCGAGATCCTTGGGCCTACGTGGCAGCACCTTACATCACACGTCACACGTCACACGTCACACGTCACACATGTGCAACCATCGCACTTGAGGCAGGTATGCGACCAGAAGTGGTGAGGAGTAACACAACGCGATTCGATACAGGGAGTTTGGGTGTGAATCAGCGCAGAATGAAGAATATGCTTTCAGAAGAACAACCTAAAGGTCTAGCCGCGACATAACGCGCACATTCCTGTTGCAATCCCGCACGCAACGAACTATTTTGGCTGTGGATGTTATCGTTCGCTGATATTGAAGTCGTTGCTCTCGATCATTGCTCATCATATTAGTTTACATGGAGGTATGTATGGCTGTGTACGAAGCGGAGGTTGCGCGCTGGTATCATGCACCAAGAGTGAAGAGCATTCGTTGTATCACCTGCCTCGTAGCTGTGCTTGTTGTAGCCCTCGCACTTCCCGCGATGGGACAAGAGATCCCCATGTATAATGATACACTGTGGGTGGTGAATGCACGAGAACAGGTCTATCCATTCAACTTTCAGGTCAACGGCCTAGGATATGCGCCTGCAACCAACACATTGTATTCAGGATCAGAATCCGGACTGATTGCCTTGTATGACGCCGAAACGGGAGTGCTCAAGGATACGATCCTCCTTGCGCATAAGCGTATTCATGGATTGGATGTCAGCGCTGACGGAACGCGGATCTATGTCTATGTGCAAGACAGCGCAGCGAAAGGCTATGTTGATAGAGCCAAAGGGCAGGTGATTGAATATCCGAGCAAGCGCATTGTTGTTGATTCGGTGCCGTCTGGATATCTGTGGACGAAAATATCGCCTGATGGAAGATACCTTGCGACAGGAACAAATAGTGTCTACGACATACAAGATGCGCTTGACTTAAGTGACCAAGGCACATCGCGAAATGGATCGTCATATTTCTTTGCGCTCAACGGTTCGCGTGTTGCCGGATGTACTGGACTAGCAAATAGTGAGTTTGAATTCCGCCTCTTTGACTACAAGAATCAGAGCATGGAGGTGGACACAAATCTTGGCAAAGGTGGCTTTGGTCTTCAGTCACGCGCGCATGGCAATCTTGTTGCTATCCTGACGCATACCTACATGTGGTTTCTCGATGTCTATCGTCTTCCATCGATGGAAAAGATCTGGGCAACGGCATTCACGGAATCGGATGGTGGTGGGAACTATGACTTTGTCGATGAAAGTCACGTCATCTGTCGGAAGCAAGATCAGCAGTACGGTCTTGGAACATGGATTTATAAGATTGGTTCTAAAGTTGAAGGTTACTACACAAGACCAATCGCCCAGGCTACTGGATGGGGAAGTGAGCAAGCGATCACGTCTAGGGATGGCAGGTTCCTGTTTTGTACGGGAAATGCAACACTCTTCGCAATCGATCTGCGAGGCTTAATGACGAGTGTTGTTGACGTAGCGATCAATAACAACGCAGATCCTATCTATCCCAATCCAACCAATGGGACATTCACTGTGCAGCTTGCGGGCTGCAGCGCGTGCGACGTCTCGTGGGAATTAGTTAGCCTGTCGGGAGAGCGCAGCGCAGCGGGCAGAGGCCAGACAGACGACGGTGGGAACATGACCACGCAGGTGCCAATGGCAGCCAACAACTCGTCCCTAGCGCCCGGCAGATATACCTTGCGGGTTACATCGGGCTCGCATGCATGGTCGTTTGTGCTTGTGGTGATGTAACGGCACGCGAATCTATTCAACCAACCATTGTTCAGTTGGCTGCGTGATGACTATCAGTACACGTGGACCAATAACCGGTGCAGGCCACATGGAGGCCCCACTGTCAAGGTTTTGTATGGGTGTTTCGAACTCAGCGTTGCCATACGTTGCAGTGCAATTCATTATCGGAGGTTTCCATGGATACTGTTCTTTACGCGCTACGCCAACGCGGAGTCGCCACTGTAGCTAGCGCGGGATGGGGACGACGTCCCGTCATTGTTCCCCTGCTGTTTCTTTCGTTGATCGTGATGGTGAGCTCGTTCGAGGCTGCTCGGGCGCAGCCACTTTCCGTGGTTGGCAATGTGATGTGGAGGATTCCGTACTTGCGTGGTAACCCCACTGGCGCCGTCGCCTATGCACCGTCAGCCGATCTCGTCTTTGCGGGGGCACAGCAAGGCGAGATTTACGTCGTACGAGGCACAAGCGGAGTGCCCATTGACACAATCTCGATCGACAATTGGAGGCTCACCCCAAATGGGAGACCACTTGACAACCCCTCTGACCTCTCCTGCTCTCGCGACGGCCGCGTGATTGCCGTTACGGTACGCAACGACGACCATAGCAAGGTGGTGGTGCTGGAGTATCCCTCCAAGCGCATCCTGCTCGACAGCTTGTATATCGATAAGAGGCAAAGCTGGCGCCACTTTCGCATCACGGTATCTCCCACGGGGCGGTTTGTAGCGGTGCCGGATACCGGTTTCTACACTTACTCTTGGCGCAACGGCATTCGCCTGTATGATCTGGTGGAGGGTACGTCGTGTGAGATTAGCAATGGCAGTATTTATGCCGGACCGGTCGACTTTGATGACGCTGAGCGCTATATGGTGTATACCAGAATAGGTACGATCGGCTCTGACGGCCAGGTGTACCGCAACTGTATCTCGATAGCCGACCTTTCCACGTTCCCGCCCGCTGTGCGGAATCTCAACGACTACGGCCGTGGGAGTATCTCGGCCGACGGACGGTACATCATGGTTTCCGGCGCAGGGATTGGTATGAATCCCGACTGGTCGGATCCCATCACCCGACCGCGCGCCAGTGTGTATGACAGGGCAACGGACTCGCTGATCTGGAGGGTCAGTGGGGACTACCGCAGCCAGCCGCCCGACTTTGTCCAACATCAGTGGTCGAAGGACGCCGGGACGTTCTTCACTAGGGGCACGTCAACGTCCGCTCCGCCAGACTGGGGCAGCCGAGGTGTGTTCTATCGAGTAGGAGATTCTCTGCCCTATGCACGCCCTTGCGACACATGCTACTTTAATGGGCAGGTTTTGACGGATGGCTACGGTACCGTGGGAACTCCAGACCTGCGAGTCACTTTCATCAATGCATTCGGATCGGGTGGACTCGTGGCATATAGCATGACTCCCACAACGTCGGTTGAGGATGCTCCCATCGGAAGTTCCGTAGTCTATCCCAACCCGTCCACCGGCGAGGTGCGCATGCGCTGCGCCTCACCGCAGATCGCCATACGCTGGGGTCTGGCCTCGGTTAGTGGTCAGGAGATCGCACGCGGACTACTGACGGCACAGGACGCACAGCCCACCGACGGAGCATATGTTATCCGCCTCGGCACCGACCTGCCCCACGGAACATACTTCCTCACCCTCTACGGCGAGCAAGGCACAGCGCTGTGCACGCAGAACGTGGGGCGGCAATGAAAACACTCCTCGTTGTTATAGCCACCTTGGCAGCGTCGATCACCGCCGTTGCCCAGCCCCGTCCAATCCAACTCCCCAACTTGTGCTGGGTTCCGGGCACCGCAGCACACTCACCAGCCCTTGAGGGGACCACGGCTTTTGCAGAAGATGATTTTCAACTCGGTTGGAACTGGGCAGCACCGTTCAGCGCTGTCGGACAACGTATGCGAGCGCGGCGCGTACACCAGGGCGATTTCTTCCTTACCAACGTCAAGAACTCGGCAACGGCAACTGACGACATGCAAGAGTCCTTCCATGAAATCTACGTGCCCTCAATGCGGTTCATCTCCGTTGTGCGGGGAATGAGCGACAACATCTTGGGCGGTAACTTGACAACTAATCCGTCCCAGTCTCCCGCAGTTGAATACAGCCCGTGGATGACGTACAACACAGCAACATCCGACGTTGTCTTGGATCCGACGGATCACAACGGCTGCGTTTTCGGATTTCGGACACGCAATGGCGGTACGCGCACCGGCAACGGTAGTGATCCCACGAGTGCGAATCCCCAGCCATATCGCTGGCAATGGGATGCCACTGCGACCAGCGCCAATCCGGGTGCGAACACGCTTATTCTCGATGGCCCGTCAACTGACAGTGTCATGCTGCTTTGGTGGCCGTTCACGCATACGGACAATGCCAACCTCAACACGCGCACCCTTCGGGTGGCCGTAACCTTACGCCGCACGGCAGCCGATGGATGTCAGACTTGTGGTGACGACGTTATTCTCTCCATTCGGTTGCCATATGTGCGGGGCATCAACGTGCTGCCCCTTAATCCGGCCGATCGTGCCACAGATCCAAACGTTGGATACATCGAGTTCAACAAGTTTCCCCAGAATGGTCTGCCGCCCGTGCACAACCCCGGCACTTACGACGGGGGTAATGGCGCAACGATCAGCGTGCCGAGTGGGCGCCTGTCGGAGTTGGGCCCAGATATCAACCTGAACCTTCACCCCACCACCTTCGAGATCCGGCGCAACATGTTGCCCGCGTTGGGCGATCCCGATGGCGATGAGGTGACGATTATGGCGGAGTTTTTCTGTGATCGGAGGCTCCGAGTAGCAGAACAGTTCACCGTAACCTCCCGCAACAACTATACCCTCCGGGAGAATGGCGTGAAGACTGCCGGCGCTGATGACATCAGCCACCTCGGCATCGAGGTCCGCCACAACGACGATGCCGTCCGCGGCCTGGGTGTTGAGATACGTTCGATTCGCATAGAGACTCCACAGGCAACGAAGGTTCTCTTTGGTGGATTCGACGATCAGATACAGAAATCTGTGAACGCCTATGTTCAAAACGTAGACATCTTACTCAACAACCCGGGCGCCAATGGCTACACCACCCCCTTTCAGAACCCCGCAGATCGTGCACGCATCTGGAGATTCTACGGCCGCGACGAGGTTGAGATGATGCACTGGCTCACCTTCCGGCGCATCAATATCATGCTCGGTGGTACCCTCATGACCGAGGTTGCGGCAGGAATGATCGATAAACAGAACCACTGCCTCCAGCAGAGCGTGTTCTGGCAGGGCGCAGGCTTCAATGCTAGTGCCAACATCGCATCATACCAGTATCGGCGTGGATATGATCTGCCAGGAGGCCAATATGTTAGTGACCTCGCCATTCACCGCCATGCCGCATTGAAGTTCGGGATGGAGAATATGCGTATCAAGGTCGACAACACTAAGAGTTCCATCCTCGATGACCCAGACACCTTCCTCGAATGGCGGGATAAGTCGCAGGGTCCTAAGCCGCTTCCCATTAATCCGCAACTGGAGTCACCGCTATCGCACTATCTTGATGACCACCTCAATCAAACTGGTGGGATCGCGGCGAACCTCGAGGCCGTGATGCGCAAGCACTATATGCACGAGCGTAACATGCTGTTCGGAATCGACGCAACAGACCCAACGAAGCATGTACCATGGATCGCCAACGTGTGGCCACAGAGCTACGTGCGGGCGCTGGCAGGTGCGGAATCGACAGGTCAGAACGACTATCATCGGGCCACATTTGAAAACAACAGAGTGTATAGCCATACCGAGATGCGCTTGGCATACTGGATGCCGACCATCCTGGGCTGCAAAGGCCTAATGGTCTACAAAGGGCAATCCAGCACCGAGGATGGATCACCGCTGCCGGGTAATCCCCTCACCGCCGAACGATCTTACAGTAACACCGGTGAACTACACTACCGAAACTTCGAAACAGGGATGGTAGAGCGGGATCTCGCAGCATACAATGCGGCGACTTCTGGACGCTTACCAGACGAGATCATATCAAGTGTCGACCCGGCCGTTGGCGATGATTGGATGGTTCAGAATCACGCCTCCAATCTTCCGCTCTACTTTGTTAATGATAGCAGCGACCCCCTGACAGGCTTTCAGGAGCTCCTCCGCACACTCAACGATGGCCAGTTGCCCGCAGCGCAGGACCAGCGACTCTACATCGGGCAACGCTCCATGCGGCAGACGTACGTTGAATATTCCGACAGGATCGAGAACATCAGAACGATCCTCGGCCGTACAACCTCAACTGTGGCCCAAGTTCATCCTCTGACGAACCTTCGGCTTCGCGGTTGGTTTGGCAAGGGGTTCAGCACCATTGAAGAGACCCATCCCGACGATCCAGCATGCTTGAGCCGTGTCTTCGGAGTTACCAATCACGCTCTGCCGCGCCTGCGCACACGGCATCCGCGCAGAATTCGCGACCTCGGCGACCCGGCGACGAATCCCGGACACATTGACTATGAACCGTATGACTCGTCGTTTGTGGATCTGACAGTCCACTCCTTTGCCGCAGACGCTGACATAAACAGCCGATTCGTGATTGGTGTCCTGAATCGGCGCACGGACCCGCGCATGCTGCCACCCAATGCCGTTTTCAACACGCACGAATCGGCTCCATGGACCTTCACTACCTATCAGGACTGGGTCGATCGCAGCAGTGCTAACACCAACGATCGATACGCTCAACGTGGCACACGGCAGGTGACCGTGCCGTTTGCGTTCGAGCACCCGGACAATCGTTATCGCCTGCTCCGTATCCGTGAGCTTGGTGGAGGCATCGACACGGTGATCGGCCAAGACCGAGAGCTCACCATTACGATGTTGCCGGGCGAGGGGAAAATGTTGCAGGTAGACGTGCTTGCTGCCGACGACGTCGCACACACGGATTCGCAAGGCCCAACACGCGGTTTTCTCGACCATAGCACACAGCGAAAGCTCGTGCACTTTCCGCAGGTTACCGGGTGGCAGATGCACGCTGAGCCAGCACCAGCTCACCTCGAATTCAATCGCGGCACATGTATTCCTCGCGAATACGGCCGCACGATCAATGGGAGCACTATGCGGTATCACATGGTGTATTACCGTAGAGCCAATCCTGACCAGCCAATTGGGATTGGCAACCCTCTTGATGTATTCTATCAGCGCAGTACGTCTATGCCCATTCGATCTTCCACGGATGCGAATGCTGTGGACATGGGGTCGGTGGTTTGGGAGGATCCGATTCGGCTCAACGACTACATCGTTGAGTCCATTAACGGTCCTGACACGGTAGTCAGCGACTCACTGTCGCGTCCCTCATGTGGGTACCCAAGCATCGTCGTGCGATACGATCCGAGTATCACGCCACCACGCTCGCGGGTGTATGTGGTATATGCGTGTGAGGTGGACAACTCATCGCTGCCGAACATTGCCATTTTCGAAGCGCAGCTTGATGCTGATCTTCCCTCAGTAGAGCAACGCGCGGCATATCGAGGAGCGCAGGGCCGCTCGTTCCAAATTGGTGCGGCTCGATCAAGTCCGCACTGTGCCACAGAGCAGCGTCTGCGCTATTGGGGTACGCCGGTGATCAACGCATCGTTACTCGGCAATTACTACGCATGGAGCAGCTACGACGCTGGGATTATCTACGGGTCTAAGCCTCCTGCTGCACGAGTGTTTGCTGGTCAACTTGCAGGACTCAAGGTAGCTCAGGGCCCAGGCACAAAAGCCCAATTCCCAACACTGAACACATATTCTCGACTGCACATAGGTGAGGACGAGTGTGCGTTGGCCTGGCAAGAGGGTCATGTAAGTATGGATGATGGCCAGGACTGCTCGTATGGCGACAAGATCTACTATACACAGCTACGGCGCGAGTTGAATCAGGCAGTCGCAGGACTTCACACATACGGCAACTTGACGACCGTTCCTCAGAACCTTCCGACATTCCTCGACAACACAGTTGCGCTCGCATCGATGCCGAATTCAGGGATGAATGTCAAGCCGTCGCTCCATCGATCTCTGACCGATTTTGATCAGGAACTATATCAAACACCGAACACGCGCGCGGCGGTCATTGGTCTATTGCGACATAAAGCTGATCGACTGTTTTGGACGAATCGGATCGAGGCCCCTGACCGGCAAGCCTCGCGCATCGCACGTCGACCTATTGACGTCTCCGAGATGTCGCCCTGCATGGTGGCTGACGTTGCTGAATTATGGGCTGGTCCGATCGGCTACATCGTTGGTAATTCGGATCTGAGCAACGTCGAGATCTCTGCTGGGGAAGGCAAGACATCTCTCCATGTGACGGGAGTCGCTGGGGCATCATCGTGGCTTGCCGATGACACCACATATGTAATCAACTTCAACCAAGCGGCCGTCAATCCGCCGGCACTTCTTCCTGCGTATCCAACGCCCAGACTTTGGCATGCCGCTTTTGGCTGGCGGTTTATGGGTAGCAACCAGCTCCTAGCGTCGATCGATGGCACACAGCCCGCTCCGCCGGCTGCACCTATGCCTAACATGAGCGCTCTTGCCTATGTTCACCGGAACTCGATCGACGGACGCTTCCCACATTCGTCGACATCATACTCCCAGTCGATTGCTACCGGCACGACGACATTTGGCCTTACTGCTGGCCGGCGCATCTTCGAAATTATGCACCTCAATGATCTACAGTGGAACTATGCCCCAACGATATGGCGTAGTGCTGAGGCGTTTTTTAAGAACGACTTCGAGGAGAGTGATGCTGCTCGTAACTCAAGCAGATTCTTTGTCGGTTTTCGTAATGACGAATTCGATGCAATGCTAACAGACGTTTCTATCGATGGTCAGCGCTTGTTTGCACTTCAGGATCCGCTCTCGGGCCACGCACCAGGGCAACCAGGCCAACGCCGCATCCTTGTCTCTGATTGGCAGGAGGTTCCGACGGCATTTACACTGTCGGTTTCGTCGATGAATAGTGGTGATGCCTACGATAACACCCTCGTCTATATCGAGCGACAAAGCGACGGCGCACACTTGCCGTTGCCCGTCTTCGAGAACGACAACGGTCAGCGTAAGCCGACGAAGAAGTCGAAGGACTATTCTTGGCTCACAATTGCTGATGAAAACGAGCGTTTTCGGCTCATCGTTGAATGTCCTAATAACAGTGCAGACGTGGCTATCGATGTCGAGCTGGACCCCGAGATCACCCCGATGCCTAAGGCATCGCGGTCCGACGCGATGATCCTTGACCTGACACGGATGCGGACCATCGATCGCGAGCAAGGTGAACACGAGGTGGGATCGATTATCG
Source organism: Candidatus Kapaibacterium sp. (assembly GCA_030830285.1). GTDB lineage: Bacteria > Bacteroidota > Ignavibacteria > Kapaibacteriales > Kapaibacteriaceae > UBA10438. The sequence continues at coordinate 589 of JAURNF010000110.1, read as the reverse complement.
TTCATCCGAACCCAGCCTCCGACGTCATTACCGTGGTGGTTCTCGATGAGTATCGCGCTTCTCCTTCGACAATCGAGATAGCTGCCATCGACGGACGTGTGTTAGTGCGTCAGGAAATGCAAACGACAACCGCAATGTCAGTCGATTTAAACGTGCGAGATCTTCCTGCTGGTGTCTACTCAGTGGGCATCGTTGGCTCTACATCGCGGAAGCACATCATTGTTCGCAAGTAGAGGGGTGTAACATCATCACACGGCGGTGTGGTTTCGCAACCTTGCCGCCGCGTGCTGTTTCGCAGTAAACCTGAACTAACGTTCTTAGTTTGTGACCGTATTGATTTCTTCACCAAGTGACAGCAAGACATCTCAACAAAAACTGCCTGTGACAGATCTTGTGATCACTGATCTGACAGGCCGAGAAGTTCTGCGCGTTCAGCTTGCCACGACGATGACTACACATACCATTACTGACCTGCTCCCCAAAAATGCTACCAACTGAAATGATAGTTTGGTAGTTGAAAGGAGCATATCATGGGACGAAAGCATCATACGGAAGAGCAGATCATTGGGATCTTGCGTGCAGCCGAAGT
>JAURNF010000109.1 GCA_030830285.1 Candidatus Kapaibacterium sp. | reverse complement strand
GCGATCGTCGATGCATCGAACCGGGCTCGGTACCGTTGCCCTCTCTCATAGACGACGTCGCGAATTGGATTCCCATCAGGATCAAGCAGTGTAGCGATACGACGTCCGCCAAGGTCAAAGACCTCTCCAGTGAGCACGAGGCGATCATCAACATTAAACTGCACGGTCGTCGACGTTGTAAATGGGTTTTCCAGAAGCACGGCGTTGGAGATGATTGGCAGACCGATGTTGATGAACACCGTATCGATCGCTACTGTATCGCCACCGTACTCAGGTCGAAGCACGCCCATTAGTCGATATGCGTACTGCTCACGACGGTAGTCTACAACGTCGATATATCCATCACGAGTCTGCGGCGCAAGACATTGACATGATAGAAGCGATGGATCTTGCGGGAAGGATAGTTGAGGTCGCAGAGTAAATGCCAGTGCGGCGGGAGCACGCCGATCGACTAATGCCCTCTCGAACCAATAGCCATAGTAACAGTGTTCGTCGCTGACGTCGAACCCAAGCCGAACGCGAAGGTTGCCAGCATAGACGCCACGTAGTGCAAAGAGGGCGTTGCACGAATCACGTGGTGGCTCGGTTGATCGATATGCAGCAAAGGATCCCATTGGGACGTTATCATGCCGGAGATACCATAGATGCGTGCCGATTGCAGTTGTCGTCATACTGTCGGTTGAACGCTTGTACGACAGTGCAAGCAATCGCTGATCATCCACAAACGCGAGTGTATCTGGCGCAACTGATCCGTCGCGTGATGTGAGCTTAAAACGGCCAACACAGAGTGAGTCGCCGACACGTAGCACGCGCGTACACTGATCGACCGAGTCTGGGCAGATCATCATGACCGAGGCAGCGCCATCAGCGATATCAGTTTGAAGATGGTACGAAGTGCGAAGCCCTTGTTGATACGGACCAAGCGGAGCGAGCTGCGATGTTCCTGGCTCATACGTCAATGTGAATCGAGTCGAGTCGAGTCCTCCCCGACCGCGAAGAGCAGGCGCTTCAATCCGTAGCGTCGAGGTCGCGACGTGTTCCCATGCGGCGGATCGCTTCGTGATCCAAAACTCGACGAGTGCTGATTCTGGTCGAGGATCGAGAATGCTGCGCAATTGCACGATGGCAAGTGTATCTCTCTGTGCATACAGCGCTGGACCACAAGAGCACCATGCTGCAACGATGATCACAGCAATGAAGCCGACAAGACGATAGTTATCGTGGGATCGCACTGTTATCTCTTCCGCGATTGTTCCACGACGTATCCCAGTCCAGCGTGGTCACAACGCCGTCAAGGTTCGTGTCGAAAATGGAGTAGCGATTTGCAAGCAGACGATTTGTCCAGATGCCAAGGAGATCGTCGTTGGTGATCACTTCCGTGTTCGTGAGCAGACCAGAGCCACCATCGATGTTGCCAGCAGTCATTGCGAAGTAGCGTCGGTCGCCATAGGCAGACACTAGACGTTGCGATGCAGCGCCACCGAGAAGCCCGCTACCCCTCGTGAAGTCAACCGACGCTTGGGCATTCGAACGATCAATCAAGATGGGGTCAGCGGTTGCGACCGACAAGTGATTACGATGCCGAATCACGAGATGATAGAATCCTGGCTGAATGCTGTCGATTGCTCTCTCTCGCATTGTGCGCGGATCGAGCAGCAGACCAGATGTACTGAGCAGCACCGTTTCGATATGCTCCGGTGCACCCGGCGTTACAAGATCCTTCCGAAACTCCAACGTCACCCAGTCCACGACTGAATCAGCGAGCACTGACGCGGTATCACCAAGTGGCTTCGTATCGAACGTATACGGATAGATCGCGGGAGGCGTCGACGGTAGCAATCCACGAAGCACCAAATCGGCCGCCATGCGTGGCGATGCAGTATCACCGATCGATCGCATTGCGCCTTCAAGAAAGACACGTCCGCGCAAGACCCAGATTGGACTTGCCGACATGCCAAATGCATAACGTCCGCCAGCACGGATGAACTGCGTTGAACTGTATCGCCAGAGCGGAATAGACTCAGGACTTACCTGCGTTGGAGTCTGTGAAAATCCATACTGCTGATACAACGATCCATCATATCGCAAGAGTACGATCTGCGGCTCTTTGCCAAGCAGATCTTGTGTCGTCTCATTTGGCGTCCGCCAGCCCCAGCCCATCGACATATCATATGTGCTATCAACAACCTGACGGTCGGCACTATCAAGAAATGTCAACTCGAGCGAGCGATCAACTTTGTAGAGAATGTCAGTAAGCGGCAGCGGTCGAGTTAACGGCTTGCTGCGTATCCGCAACTGCCGCACTGATGCCTGCTGCTGCGGCGACTGAAACTGCATCCATGCGTATGTGTTGTTCATGGCCATTCGTGGACCATTGAGCAGCCGCGTCCGCTGCAGTGTCCCATCTACCTCTGCCCACGCATTGATGAACGTTGGATCTTGCGTCGACGCGAGATATACGATGTGTCGGAGCGTATCAGATTGCTCCGTCATCAGTGACCCAGTAAGCGAGAGATGCTTGTTTACCCATGCATCGCTCGACAACGTGACACCCAGCAGCACATCTTGTTGCAGTGAGTCGAGAATGGTTCGCGACGAAGGCACTTCCGGACCTGATACGAGCGCAGAGTCACCGTACCATCGCAGGTGCATCGAGCCTTGCGTGCGGACCTCCGTCCTCAACGATCCTTCGGCACGTCGCCATATCCACGCTGCGGAGTCGAGCACAAGATTACTCTGCACAGAATTCTCAACACGTCCGTTTTGCAGATCAAGACGATCGGTCACTCGCAACGCACTGTTGTTGAAGAGATCCACAGCATCTGCATTGGCAATCTCGAGCACAGGCACACTTCCATCGCCTGTTGCTGGCTGTCGCACCGCACCGGATAGTCGCAGCGTGCCTTGCGTCCCCCATGGGTTAATCCGACCTCGATGATTAACACTATCGAGCGCTTCGATGATTGTCGATGGAATGAGATCAACTAGCACAAGTGAATCCGTCGTACGGAACATCTGCGTCGTGCGCACCGGACGAAGCGGATCGACGAGCATCTTCCGTGATCGACCACCGAGGAGAAGGTGCTGGTATGTGGTGTGTGCAACCCACTGGCTATCAGCACGATCACGGCGATACTCAACTTGCCCACCAATCGTCGGCTGACTAATTCGAGCGTTGCCATAGATCGTGATCACACCTTCGTTGGTGATGTCGCCATTACTCTGGAGATGCTCAACTGGCTGTGCGAACCCCGCAGCACATACGAGCATAAAAAGCGGAGTGAGTATGATACTACGCAACGTCATGGCATCCCTACCACGAGGTATCCACCATTGAACACCGTCGACAAGGGGTCAACAGTTAGCAATGGTGTTGAGAGTGTTGCTCCGCGATAAATGAGCAGTCCCACATCAAGGTTCGCTGCAGATACATCTTGTGTCTGCAACGACACGCGTTGCGCACCCGAACGCTGCACTGTGATGTAGGACGATGCCTCAGGTACGAGCGAGAACGATGAGAATGTCCCGGTACTTCCAATCAACAGACTCGTACTCGCGCGTTGTCCTATGAGGATTGAGCGCACAAGACTATCTGGATACGCCTCATTAACAGCGTATCGATCGTTGTCGCGCACAAATCCGGCATGCACCGTAAACCCGTCGATGATAACACGGTCGATTGGCTCTGGCTCACGTGCTTCATCCCATGTAAATGGATTACTCCAGCGTCCGCTTGCGATAGCACGCATCGTATCGCGTGTGGCACGCAGGAGCAGATCATTCCCACTATCAAGACGTTGGTTGTCTGGTCCGACGTCAACTACACCAGATACCTGGACGAAGCCGAACAACGACCCAGCACCTGCTGGACGTCGCACATAGGTAGGTGGTGCTGAAGGGGCGAGTTTGAATGCACGTGGAAGGGGCTGACCGTACGCGTTGTAAAGTTTCATCAAACGTTCCGAGGCGTTAGGTCCCCATGTCGACGGAATATCACTCGCCTTGTACGCCGCACTTACGGTCGCAAGTAACTGCCCCTGATACGACACCGTGATCTTACGCTGTACGTCTGTCAACGGATTGTACGCATTCGGCGATGTCAGGGGGCGCACATCCATCGTCAATGCTGACGGCGCTCGCTCAAACTTCATCGACGTAAAGGCATTGTTATACACGTACGTCGTTGATGTGTCCGATCCGACGAGCTGTCGACGCAGCGCTCCAATCACTTCTGCATCGTTACGATACGAAGCAACACCAAGCTTCATTGACAACGTGTATGGAAGCATGACCACATCGGAGTCGTGTACAGTGATTGTGCGCTCCACCCAGATATCGCCACGCGCCGTTTTTCTTGACGCCGTGGTCTTCAGATTTCCATAGGCAGACGACGCGCTTGTCGCCTGCATTTGCTGCGGCTGTATCGCATCAAATGCGATGAGTGACGAAGGATGAAAGCGCATGTTTGTTAATGGACCGTAAGCATTCACAAAGTCGCCGCGCACGACCAACTGCGATTGCTCACCTGCCGCAAGCTGTGCTGTTGGCGATGCTTGAACGCGCAACGTGGCAGACTGTTCAATGATCATGCTGTCGCTGCGATCATTCAGCACAAGAAGTCCATTCCGAACGTCGATATCAGCGCCAATGAGAGATACATCACTTCCGCTTACGAGCAGACCATTAGAGTCGATTCGTAGCACGGACGCTGTTCGCGCACGCGTCCCCCAATACAACGACCCATTGACATCAACACTACTTGCGGCGTCGTTTGTGAATACGCTATCGAGTCGCACCTCATCGACATCTGCAACGCGTTTAGTTGAGAACAAGAGGGAAAGGTTGTTATACCGATTCCCTATCGATGTCAACCCGTTCTCCTGTGTGATACGTTGTGGGAGACTGCCGTCGTAATAGAACGTACCAACGTAGCGCCGTGGACCAGAGTTAATCAGCTCGTACATGTTGCCAACCAGCACGGAGTCAGGTATTCGTTTTACAGATGCGCTATCGAGCGTCAGATCTGTGTAGAATCGTGCTTGAAGGAACTGATCCTGCGCTCCGTTGCGCGCATACCGCACCGTACCTGGCACACGCCACGCGCGTGTTCCACCGAAGGCTGTGGCACCACGAGGATTGCCAGTGAGATCTGCAAAGCCATTCGTGACACCAAGGAACTCAATCGTGCCATTGGTCAACGATGAATATGGAGCGGCGTTGCGGAACTGTCCAGTGTCGCTATGAAATCGGAGAACGCCACTATTGCGCACAACACCATTCACGTCGTTTTCGATGTGCTGGGCTGTCAATGGCACG
>JAURNF010000108.1 GCA_030830285.1 Candidatus Kapaibacterium sp. | reverse complement strand
TCGCGACGACGCTTGCGATGGCGTCGAGTACACCAAGGAAGGCAGGTTCACCCTCTGGTTGGAGTAACTCCTGCAGTGGGTTGAGATGCACGGCAAGAGCTCGCGCCTCAATCATGTCAAGTGCGCGATCGACCATGTCGAGCAGTGATCCATCGCGATGCCAGATGGCGAGCTGTGCCGCGCCGAGGTTCGCAATCACGGGAATGCTGGATGACACCTCGCGCACAACACCAAAGCTTGGGTCGGGTGTTGACGAAGCGAGCGCAGCTCGCATGGAGCCGACGCCCATGGCAATGCCAGTTTCTGCACACGCGCGGGCGATGCCGGCATTGATGCGCTCCGCGTCGGGATACCCACCTGTCATGCCCGTTACCAGGAACGGACGTTGCAGCGGCATGCCGAGGAAGGTGGTATCGACTCGTACGTCGCCGAAATCACATTCGGGTAGCGCACAGTAGTCGAACTCATACTGCTCAAACCCCGCAGTCTTCTCACGGAAGGTTGCCTTCCCTGAGAGGGAAAGGTTGACGTGCTGTTCTTTGCGGGATGCGATAGACATGGTGCAAGATAGGGGCGTTAGGGAGGAATCACATACAACCCGCCGGGCAACACTGTTACGCTTCCATCAAGTTCCATCAAGGCAAGTCGTGTGCGCGCCTCGGCAATACTGCACGACCATGCATGGGCGATATCGTCGATGGCAGCGGCCGATGTGGTGTCGATGGAATCGACTCCGCCCCGCAGTTGCGCATGTTGATGATCGGTGAGCTGCATGTAGTGCGCCACGTCACTGGGATGCATCAACATCCGCGCATGTCCATCACGAATGAGCGCATTGCACCCGCTGCTGCGCGTCGATGTGATGGGACCGGGCACGGCATACACCGGCACGCCGATGTCGCGAGCCATGTTCGCAGTGATCAGTGCGCCTCCCTGTGCCTTGCTTTCGGTAACAACGACTGCGTTGCTCAGGGCCGCGATGATGCGATTGCGCGCGGGAAACGCCGGAGCATAGGCCTTGACGCCGCAAGGATGCTCCGAGATGATGCAGCCGCCGGCGTCGAGGATACGTGCTGCTAGATCCTGCGCTGTACGAGGGGTGATGCGATCGATCCCGCTGGCAATCACCGCAACTGTCACGCCTGCGTGACGCACACAGGTGTCGTGTGCAATCGTGTCGATCCCCTGGGCGAGTCCGCTCACAATAGCGCATCCTGCACGGGTCCATTCTGCGACGAGGTACTCGGTTACCGGCTTGCCGTATTGCATTGTGTGCGCACGCGTTCCAACAACGGCAATGCTGGGCTGACGTGGCAACGTTCCTCGGATATAGATCACGGGTGGTTGCGATGCGAGCTTCCGAAGGTCGCTGGGATAGTCGACATCGACACATGCGATGGCCCGCACGTCGTTGTCATTGCATCGCTGCAAAACGTCGGTAGCAAGATCCTCGAGATCCATCGGCAGGCGCCCGATCTCAGCGAGTGCATCGGCGAGTGTCGTGTGGTTGTGACTCAGACGGACAATCGTGCTCGACGAGAGTTTGCCGGCACAACAGAGCGCAATGATATGGTGCGTGGAGAGTGGGATCTCTCCATGAGCGCACAGAGACTCGGTACGTGACTAGCTGGCCATTGCACGCAAGACGTGCTGTCGGAGCACCGGACGAAGGTCGTCGGGTACATAACGAGTGAGCTCATCGAGTGCGTGCTCGAGCTGCTCACAGAACGTGCGCACACGTGGCAGCAGCTCGGCAATAATGGGCTGGTCGGTAGGAACATCGATGCGCAGCTTGCCCATGGTGATGAACAGCGCAACAAGTTCGGCTTCCTCACTACTGCCGCAGTCGATCGTTTCGTCGCGACGTCCACCCTTGGTGCACGTGACGCGCCATCCGAACATCGTTCCATCAACATCCGCCGAGGTTACGTCAGACGGAATGGTGAGGGTGCGACGATTCTCTGTTGGAAGCTGATCGATCTGCGGTTGATACCAGATCTTGAGAGGCTTGAGTTTATGCGTGCGCTCGAGAACACTTGCGAGTGCGTTCGTGAGATGCCGCACGTTCGACGGACGTGACCACCAGGTCATGGCAAAGCGGTACACCCAGCGTTGCTCCTCGTCTGTCAGACCAAACACGTCGGTCATAAGCCATGCGTCGAGCTTGCGCCGATCGCGCGACACGGTCTCTTGTCGCACCGTGTCGGCAGACTGTGCTCCGAGCTCAGCGGCAAGTGAGCGAATCGGACGACGAATGAGCTGACTGTGACGCTTGAGGTCGAGCGCTGCAAGGATCTCTGGTGATGGGATCGGAAACTCTTGTCCGTCACGCACGGTGATGTCAAGTACGTGATCTTCGAGACGCCCGAGCTGTGAGAGGAACAATCCGAGTGTTGAATTCATCCACACAGCGATTGCATCGGCAAGCGATTCATCATGCAGCGTTACTCCGATGAACGCATCGGTGATAAAGGCGTGTGCAGTATTCCGTCCAACAACCCAGCGATCACTCTGATGCTTGTGGATGACGATGTGTGGTACCGGTGGTTCTGCGAGATGCCACCATACGTCACGGTGGCGAACCGATGCTCGCAGATGGATGCCGTCGCGCTCGGCACGTTCGAGGCGTGTGAGCACGTTGGTGCCGGCCATCGTTGCGCGGTCCCGTGGGAGCAACAACAAGCGACGATCCGTATGCGGCAAACCACACATGGTGTCGATGTCGTCATACGACGTGAGCAAGAGGTTGTCTTGCATGTTGCCGTTATCAAGCGTCCGCTGCCAGTACTGCATCTCGAGGTCGTCAGTAGCAACCTCATGCGAATTGGGTGCAAACACTTCATTCGCGCCAGTACGAATGCCTCCGGTTACGTCGGCATAGGCGCGCAGTGGACGCATCGCTGCGCCAGTCTTGGTGAGAATCGATGCGATGATATCTGGCGGTACGAGATCGTCTTCCCATGAAGAGCGCTGCTGCAACGTTGTCTGATCCACCATCCGCACGACAGCTTCATCATTAAGCTTGCCACGCTCTGATGCATCAAGATAGGCTACGAACTGATCGAGCGTTTTGAGGCGCGCCTGTTCAAGATCACGAGATGCACGTGAGGTAGGGAAGAACGCGGCGATTGGTCGTCGCAAGTAGACAAACCGAGCGAGTGATTGCCGGCGCTCTTCTGTTCGATGTCGAGCGATCACGCAGCATACACCGGAATCCGGCTCGGCAAGTGCTTCGGCGTCGCTGACAATTGCCCACTCGATGTCAAAACGCGAGGTGAGTACGTGCCGCATGCCAGCGTACTCATCATCATGCAGCGCAGAGAGCGGCATGAAGAGGACAACTACGCCTTGCTCTGCGATGTCCATACGCTCGAGCAACACGCGCAGACGGTGTCGGTCATGCACGTCTGTAGTTGTTGCGACAACGAGATCCCATGGCGCTTCGGTGCGCTTGGTGTCGCGCAACACGCGCACATCACTCGCACTGTCAAGACGTCCGCTCGATCGCAACACTACAGCACGCTCATCGTCGGCCGTGGGTGCATATACGCGTGCGTCACAGGCGTGGAGACCCGACATCAGAATCTGGCGTACGCTGGCAAGGCCTTGCGTTGGACCAATCTCGAGCATGCGCAGATGCTGCGGCTGTGCGTCACGCACATAGCGTGCTGCACGCAATGCGAGGTCGATCGCATCGATGGTTGGCACCGACGTACGTTGCGCACGTGCACAGCGCTGCAGAACGTTGTCGACAGCACGGTGGAGATCGGTATCGGAGAGACGCTCAGGATCGAATCGATGCAAGAAGTGTACGAGGTCGGCAAGCGTCATGCGGAACAGCGGCTCGCGTCGCGCGAGTACCTGCACGTCGTCAACACGTGACGGTAGCATGGCAAAGCCACGACGTCGGGCTTGTCGGAAGAATGCACCAACGAGGTCGAGCATCAAATCTGCACTGCGCGTCCCGTAGGGAATAGCCAGACGATCCAGTGTGTCGGATGTACGCAACTGCACGAGGACGTAGGCAAGGATACTTGTGCCGAGTCGCAATGCAGCGTCGCGTTGCTGCGTGCCGCCATCGGTACACGCCACCATATCGTCGAACAACGACGTAATGCGCTCGGCAAAAAATGCAGCAGCATCACGCACGTGGTGTGCCGCATCCAGCGATACTTCGATCGTGAGCCAGGCAAGTGCATGCTTGAGCGCCGTGGTAACATTGACAGACGTTGCGGCGACACGCAGATCGTCGAGCGATTGTACATCGCCCCCTTGCTGCCATCCAACAATTTGCTCTTCGTCTGGTTTGCGTTCGGTGACAGCTGCCGTGCGGTAGGTAACTACACGACGAAAATTCGTGAGTAGGAAGAACGGTGCGTCGAGTCGGGCCGCGACATTCCGTAGGCGGTCGCGCGGAACCTCATCAAACGGACTCTCCGCGGGGAGCACTGCATCGACAACAGCAAGGACGCGTCCTGCCTCGTCGTGCACAACGGTGAACGCCCCCTCCACAGATGTGTAGTGCTCAGCACGCATCGTGCTGTTGCCACGCTCAAGTGCATCCTGCACACACGTTGCTACAAGTGCGCGTGCATCGAGAATGCTGCGAAGGTTCGATCCGTTATCCATTGATCAATGCTGAGATCATCGTGATAAGCTGCTCTGCCTCTGCGTGCGTTGGGGCTTCGGCGATGATGCGCATGATTGGCTCGGTGTTGGAACCGCGCACGTGCACCCAACGATCGCTCCATGCGCAATGCACGCCATCATCGGTGGAGATGTGTGCACCTTGAACAGATGACGCAACGCGTGCGAGATCTTGCGCGAGGCGATCGCGATCGTCGAGCACGACCTTGGTCTTGATCATCGCGTACTGCGGAAACTCTGCACATACGTGTGAAAGCGACTGTCCGCGATGACGCAAGTATGCTGTAACAAGTCCAACTCCAACCACGCTATCACGTCCAGCGTGACATGCAGGGTAGATCACGCCGCCAGACCCTTCGCCACCAATCACGGCGTTCTCACGTTGCATGCGTCGGACAACGTTGATTTCACCAACGGGTGCTCGATAGGTTGTGCATCCATGCTCTGCTGCGATGTCGTCAACAAGACGTGTCGTTGAGTAGTTGACGACCACGGCACCTGGCGAACCAAGCGTGAGAGCTGCAGCCGTTGCGAGCGCAATCGTGCGCTCTTCGCCGATAGGTTGTCCGTGTTCATCGAAGAGCACAAGACGATCGCCGTCTGGGTCCACAGCCACACCCATTACAGCATTGTGCTGTCGTACGGCGTTGCCAAGTTCTGTCAGGTTTTCGGTAAGGGGCTCGGGCGCATGAGGGAACACACCACTGCCGTCGGTGTAGAGCCGCACAACAGTGTATCCCAGTGCTTCGAGAAGGGCAGGGATCACATACGACCCTGAGCAGTTCACTGCATCAACGACCACGCATTCGCCGTTGGCACGAGGCACAGATTGCAGTGCAGGTAATGCGAGCACACGCTCGATATGCTGCGTTGTTGTGTCGGCGATCATCTCAACGATGCCAGACTGCTGGTCAGATGACAAGTGCGGTGCGTTGGTATCAACCGCATGCCACAGCGCAGCATTACCATCAGCGTCGAGGAACACACCGCCGCTATCCAAGAACTTGAGTCCGTTCCAAGGTGCTGGGTTGTGCGATGCCGTGATGGCAATACCACCAACGGCATCAGAGTGTTCCGTGAACAGTTGCACCGTTGGGGTGGTCGCGAGGTCGATACACCGCACGGTTCGTCCGCATGCGCGCAACGCGCCAATCACTACGTCTTGCATCCACACACCACTTGGACGTCCATCACGACCAACGACGATTGGACCAGCCGGAAGGATCGACGAAAACGCCGTCGCGTAGGATGCTACGATAGCAGGTGTGAGATCATCTCCGAGCGTTGCGCGGAGACCGGAAATCGATCGAATAAACGCCATGTGCGAACATACCGATTCGCACAGTGATTCGTTAGGGGGCGTTACCCACAATCGCTTCAATCTCGTCGGCAGTCCGGACCAGCTTGCCTGACATGTTCACGGGGCCATTCGGTGTGATGAGAATATCATCCTCGATACGGATGCCGATGTTCCACCACTTACGATCACAGTCGGACCCCTCAGGGATGTAGATCCCGGGTTCGACGGTGATCACGCTATTGGCCTTGAGCGGACCGTACGAGCCGGGATCGTGAACGTCGAGTCCGAGGTAGTGCGACGTGCCATGCATGAAGTATTTGCCAAGCTGCTCGAGCTTTGTGATCACGCCCAACTCCATCAACCGACGCGCGATCACGCGCTTTGCCGCATTGTGTGGCTCGCGGAAGGACTCGCCCACACGCGAGGCTGCAATCCCAGAATCCTGTGCTTCGAGCACGACGTCGTAAAGCAGTCGCTGCTCTCGCGAAAACTTCCCGTTCATCGGGAATGTCCGCGTAATGTCTGCCGTATAACCATGATACTCAGCACCACAATCGGCGAGGACAAGATCGCCGTTCACTGTTGGACGTCTGTTGGTTGAGTAGTGAAGGATGCAGGCATTGTATCCAGAGCCAACGATCGACGCATAGCCCACATCTTCTGCACCACCGCGCTTGAAGTGGTACTCCATGAGTGCTTCGAGCTCGTACTCCTTCATTCCTGGGCGTGCGCCACGCATCATGGCGTAATGTCCCTCAATCGAAATGTCGATCGCACGCTGCATCAACCGCAGCTCTGCGGTGTCTTTGACCTCGCGGAATGCAACCAACCCAGAGAGACGTTGTGAGACAACGAGATTCGGATTGTGTTCCTTGGCCCACTTGCGGATTTCAGAGTTGGCGTAGACGTTCTTACCAGCGAGGGGAACTGTGAGCGACTTTGTTGGAAGCGATGTCACAAGCAACGTGTCGATGGAAGTCACCAGTGAGTCGAGGAACTTCTGCATCGAGTCGATCACGATAGCTGTATCGATGCCGTGCATTTCCATCACTTCACGTGGTCCCATCGAGACGCCTTCCCACTGCTCACGGTCCTGACTGCGAGCACGAATGAACACCACCTCGCGCACGGTGCGCTGTCCGATGGTTACTCCCTTTGGGATCAACACCAATGTTGCCGTTGGTGTAGGGATGCCCGTGAGGTAGAGCATATCGGAGTTCTGACGGTATTCGTAGTCAACATCGTTCTGACGATTGCGAACGTCGGCCGAGAACACAACCGCGGCTGTGTTGTTGGGCAGTGATGCGAGCACGCGCTCGCGACGTTCTTTGTGCACTGATGCAGGGATGTGATCCTGGTCATGCACGACGTACCGAAAGGTCTGCGCCGTGGCAATGACTGTTGAACCGCACAGAAGCAGTAGGAGCTGCAGGACATCTGAGGTGTGGTGTGTTCGCATTGCGCAAGATAGCACTGCACCCGGCCTCGGTTGTCCACGCTATACCGCCACGCAGAGGGCAACGGCATCTACCCGTATGGCTCCCGCTTCGAGGAGAGCAGTAGCACAGGCGTTGATTGTTGCACCCGTGGTGATCACGTCATCGACGAGGATGCACCGACGTCCAGCGACATTCGAGGGGATGCATACGTCGAACGCTCCGGCAACATTTGCGAGACGGTCGTGTTCATGCAGCGTGGTCTGTGTGGCTGTGTTGAGGCGTCGACACACAGTTGACGTAGTAACTCGAGTACGACCTGAAGATGCACACCATCCGAGGGCGAGCTCTTCTGCTTGGTTGTACCCGCGCTCTCTGCGTCGCGCTGGATGGATGGGGATCGGCACAACGAGTGCGGATTGATCAAGCTGGTCAATGGTAGGAAGGTGCTCGAGCCAAGCTCCGAGATCTCGCGCCAAGCGACGTCGTCCAGCATACTTGATCGCATGCACCGCCGCGTCGATCGTCGTGTTACGTCCGACTGACCATAATGCATGGGCTGACGAGACAGCCACATCATCGGCTGGGATGTGGCGGACAATCGACGCGTACACTTCAGTCGCTGTAGGAGCAGCGCGATGGAAGATCAGGGCATCGTCGCTAATCCCGCGAACTCGTTGAGGTTGTTCACCGAGGTACGTGCCGCTGAGCAAGCAATGTGGGGGAAACCACACATGCACGAGGTCACTCGCTACACTGCACACACCACGGATGAGCCATCGTGGTATGTGCATGATGTCTCACTGGCGTTCGTTGACGAATTGCAGACGTTGTGTGATCTCGTCAGGAAGCGCTGGCGTGTTCTTCCCTGGAAGCAAGAACGACGACAACGAGGTAAGATCATCGAATACGCGTTGGCGCACCGTTGTCTGCATCAGATAGTCGTGACCGCTCGATCCACCTGTGCCAACACGCATACCAATCATGCGGCTCACCATCATTGTATGACGGAAGCGCCAGAGCGATACAAGCTTGTCGAGCTCAATGATCGCGTCGAGCAGACGGTACGGAGTTTGAAGCAACGGCATGTGACGATAGGTCGAG
>JAURNF010000107.1 GCA_030830285.1 Candidatus Kapaibacterium sp. | reverse complement strand
GGAGCCCGAAGAACACCGATTGCATCGATACTCTCCCAGAACATACCTTCGGCGCTCGATGCATTGCCGATGGTTCCAAATGCTACCTCATTGCCGTTGTTGGAATACGCAACGTGCGAACGCAGCGCTTCAACTTCGCGGTACACACGTGATGCATAGGCCAATCCGACAAGTCGCGGCATTTGCGATCCCGTTGGCGATACGTCGGATGACACATTTCGCATCGATGTCTGTGGCAACCACGATCCTTGATCATCAAGGAATCGCGTGCCGAAGTGTCCGTTCATCGAACGACCGGCCGATGACGGTTCGGCTTGCACATCAGTATGGGCGTAGAGCTGCGCAAAGAACTTCTGAATGTCGCTCTCACCGATAGCAAACATGAATGTTTGATCGCGGTAATAGCCACTTCGCCAATCCCCTGGTTGAAACACGCGCGCCATGGCGAGCTGCGGAAGCTCCTTACCATCGCCAAAGATTCCAAACTTGGCTTTCCCTGTGAGGACCTCTTTCCGACCAAGGATTGAAGCTTGACGGCTTTCAACTGCGCACTGATAATCGCGAAGGACGGATTCCTTCGACATCGTTGGTGCGCTTGATGATGTATTCGTTGCTTTTGGTGAACGGGCGACGTTGTTCTTCTTCATAGACCGCAAAGTTACGAGTTAGTTAGTCCCGCTCGAAGAGCGATGGCTGTTGAGGAGCTCCTTCGACATGCTCCCGTACGAGTTCTTCCGCACGGCCTACCGTGGCGGACAGATCGTCGTTCACAAGAACGACGTCAAACTGGTCCTGATGCCCCATTTCCATTTCAGCACGCGCTAGGCGCAGCTGAATCTGTTCGTCGGTCTCTGTGTGACGTGATCGTAATCTCGTTGCCAGCACGTCAAGACTTGGCGGAGCAATAAACATGAGGAGCGTGTCATCTGGAAACGCTGCTCGGAGAGATAGCGCCCCCTTGACATCAACATCAAACACAACAAAATCGCCGCGTTGGATTGACTCACTCACTGAACTGCGAAGGGTTCCGTAGTAATTACCGAAGATCTCTTCGTACTCGATGAGATCACCATTCTGGATTGCTTCACGAAACGCGTCGCGCTGCAAAAAGAAGTAGTCACGTCCGTGCTCCTCTCCCGCTCGCATTGGACGCGTGGTGGCACTGACACTGAACCGGAGCTGTGGAAACGTCGACAACAGGTGTCGCGCAACAGTCGTCTTCCCTGCCCCACTCGGAGCACTCAATACGATGAGGTGCTTCTTACTCGACATTTTGGATCTGCTCCCGAATGCGCTCGAGTTCTTCCTTCATTGTAACGACCGTCACGGCAATGTCTGCATCGTTACACTTCGACCCGATGGTGTTGATCTCACGGTTCATTTCCTGAACCAAGAAGTTCAGCTTACGGCCAGGCTGCTGCTCTGTAGCCATGTACTGCTGGAAGTGCTTGATATGACTGCGAAGTCGAACGCACTCTTCTGTGATGTCCAGTTTCTCTGAGAGCAAGACGATCTCCAGCGACAACCGAGATTCATCAATGGCATTCTCGTCGAGGATTTGTCGGACGCGCTCACGCAGGCGCTCACGCTCTGCTGGAATGCGTTCAAGACTGCGTTTCTCGACGATCTCGAGTGCAGATGCTATCGTTTCGCAACGCGTTACGAGATCACGAGAGAGATCCTTTCCCTCCATGTCACGCATGGAGTTCATGGCCGTAAGCGCTTGGACTACCGCCTCCTTGAGTGACGGCCAGACATCTGGTCGCTCAGCTGATCGGAGTGGACGCTGAAATATCGACGGGAACACCGTAAGGTGCTCGATACGAACCTCACCACCAACACCAAGCTCTGTCTGAATCGTGCGCAGCGCGTCGACGTAATGTCGGGCTGCTTCAACATCGACGTTCAATGGTGTGATCTCGGCCAGATCTTCGCGGCGAATGTAGAGGTTCACAGAACCACGCAAAACGTGCTCTCGGACGACTTCCCGGATCCGACCTTCGTGTTCGGAATACTCCTTCGGCAGCTTGACTGAAAGCTCGAGATACCGTCCGTTAACGCTCCTTGCCTCAACCGTGCACGGAGCATCGTCGAGCATGCATTCGCTCTTGCCATATCCTGTCATACTCCGAACCATGGACCGTGCTCTCCGTGATGTACGTGATTAGCCAAGTAAGCGGCAAAGATACGGCCTTGTGACAACTCACTGGCGTATCTTGTGTGATGTCGGGAATTGACACATCAGATCCATGCCGGGCCGTCAGTGAGGCCGCGGATGTGCTCCGAATGCGATGGAATTGCGTTCCTGACGTTGCGGTCGTCGCAGGCTCTGGACTCAGCGTCCTGCGCACGCTGGGCACGCGTATCGATAGCGTGCGCTACTGCGAGCTCCCAGGCCTGACAACGAGCACCGTTGCTGGACACGATTCTGAGCTATGCCTGTTGCAGTGTGGATCCTCACGCGTCGCGCTATTCACCGGCCGTGTTCATCTCTACGAAGGTCATGCTGCCTCGGTAGTTGCACAGCAGCTGGCGTTGATGCACCTCCTTGGGTGTTCGTCTGTGATCCTCACAAACGCTTCTGGCGGACTCAACCCTGCACGCAGTGTGGGTGATGTTGTGGTTGTCTCGGACATCATCAATTGGACGTTCCGGAGCATCTCCAGACAGCCTCTGCAAGATCACAGGTCGAATAGCCCTGTCTTGGATGATCGTTGGCAGCATGCCATTCTCTCCGCTTCGACACTTGCCGGCGTGCAACTCAATCGCGGCGTGATTGCCCAAATGCTCGGTCCGTCGTACGAAACTCGAGCAGAAATCCGAATGCTTCGCAAATGCGGTGCAGATCTCGTTGGAATGTCATCTGGTGTTGAAGCTCGCTGGGCATCATCGATTGGGATGCGGGTTGCCATGATCTCGCTCGTCACAAATACCCTCACGGACACAACCGTTCGCACGGTTTCACACGATGAAGTGCTCGAAGCTGGACGTAGCGCAGAAGCTCGCGTATGCATTGCCGTGCGCTGCGCAATTGAGTCCCTGCCTCTGTCGGTCTGAAGTGTATTTTTGTCGCATGAATCAACATTTGCTCCGATGGTCTTCAATCGCCGCAGCGGTGCTGTTGTGCGCTATCGCGAGCGGCTGTCGCACTGCATCAACGAGTGGATTTGCTCCTTCGAATAAAGCTATTCGTGTCAATCGTTCAATGTTTGACCTGCACGCAACGCGGCTGACCGATTCGAGTGCACAGTTCCGGTTCGTCACTACATCTACGCTTCGCGCCGACGACAACACGATTCGATATGTCGATCTGGCTCTGCGGACCTCGAACCACCAAGCCGACTCACTCCTTGTCTTTCCGACGATTGCTCGAGACGATTCACCGAACAGTCCGCTGTTTATTATTGGCGAAGCGCTCTGGGAGTCGCCGCAACTCCGCACATCTTCAACCGTGCGTGCCGACATCTCGGTAGTGACCTCATCTAACCATATCGTGTTTGCGCAAGATGTAGAGGTACTCGACCCTGTCGCGCTTGATCTGTATCCAAGCGTGCGTGCCGCGAATGACACCTCCATCACATTTAGCTGTCTTGCCCGTCGCGTGTTTGTCCCCCGCGGCGAATATCTTCCTTCAAGCGAAGTCTTCCGTGTCCGCGTTTCCGATGAGCAAGGCCAAGTCATTTGGTCATCCGATGAGGATATGGCATTTCTAGCGCTCGTTTCCCTCGTTCAACCGCAAACATCGGGTCGACTCCACGTCTATGAAATGCCGTGGAACGGTGTAGCAACGAACGGGCGTCGCATCAAGCCAGGAACCTACACTGCTGATCTCACGATTCCATCACGTCCACTCGAATATGGAACGAGGATCACGTTCACATGGCCACTCCGGTAGATCATCAACGATGGATGCAGCATGCATGCGCACTAGCCCTTCGGGGCACGGGGCATGTAAGCCCCAACCCACGAGTTGGTGCAGTAATCGTGCGCAACGACGCTGTGGTTGCTGAGGGATGGCACCAAGAGTATGGCGGATTGCATGCAGAGGCACACGCATTGCAGCAGTTTGATGGCATCACTGAGGGTGCGGTGATCTATGTGACGCTCGAGCCATGCTCGCACCACGGCAAGCAACCGCCGTGCACAACTGCAATCCTAGCGTCTGGGATCAGAACGGTTGTCATTGGAATGTCAGATCCGAATCCGCTCGTCTCTGGAGGCGGTGCAAACGTCCTTCGGTCGAGTGGCATTGAAGTGATCACAGACATTTGTCGCGATGAATGTGCGTGGATCAATCGCTTCTTCACGACATGGGTTACGAAGCAACGTGC
>JAURNF010000106.1 GCA_030830285.1 Candidatus Kapaibacterium sp. | reverse complement strand
GCGTTCTCGATGCCCCTTGTCCCAGGAGCACGTCCCGTGCAGCTATCCGATGCGAGATACTCTACGTGCTTGTAGAGTCGCATCCCTTCGAGTGTCGCAGGGACTTGAGCAATCAGTTGAGTGCAGACTCCCGTGAGGGTGAGTACTGCGGAAAGCAGAAAACGCCGTGTGAGCATGTTGACCTGACCTATGTTTGCAGACCCACAAATCTACGTTCCATCACTGCCGCACACCAACGCTGTCTGCTATGCAGTCAAAGATTCGCGCACTTGCCTCTGATACACTGGTCTATGGCGTGTCCACGGTACTGGGAAGGTTTCTCACCTTTCTGCTGACACCGCTGTATACGAACTACCTCTCGAAGGAGGAGATCGGTGATGTAACGGCACTCTATGCGATGATCGCCTTTGTGAACATTGTGTATTCGCTGGGCATGGAACCCGCATTTATGCGGTTCTGGGAGCGTTCCGACGATGCGCAGAACAGACGTGTGTACGGTGTGGCTGTGGCGACAGTGCTCGCCATTGGGTGTGTTGTAACGGCACTGACCGTGCTTGCTGCTGCTCCAATCGCGGATTCGCCCCTGCTGCAGCTGGGTGCAAATGGCGCGTGGCTTGTGATGCTGGCATCACTTATACCCCTGCTTGATGCAATCGTGCTGATTCCATTTGCGCGACTGCGTATGCAACAACGTCCACGCACCTTCGCGATCCTGCGTCTCGTCTCGATCGTCATGACGGTAGTGCTCAATGTGGTGTTTGTTGTGATCATGCGCTGGCGCATCGAAGGTGTGATTCTTGCGGGCATTCTTGGTAGCGCAACGACGCTTGTATTCTTCTTGCCGCATTACCAGGGCGTTGTCGGAACGTTGCGCCGCGAGTGGGATGCGTGCCGCACGCTCCTTCGCGACATGCTGCGCTTTGGCTTGCCGACGGTGCCGTCGAACTTCTCGTCGATCATGGTGCAGGTAGCGGATCGTCCGATCATGATGCTCCTCATGGGCAGTGCAGCGGTTGGTGTCTACCAGACAAACTTCCGTCTCGCAATCCCAATGATGATGTTCGTGACCGTGTTCGAGTATGCATGGAAGCCGTTCTACCTTCATCACCGCGATGATGCGGAAGCTCCTGCGTTGTTCGCTCGCGTGCTCACGCTCTTCACTGTTGTGTGCGGTGCAATCTTCCTGATCACAAGTCTTGCGATGCCGCACATCGTTGCGCTTCCCTTTGTGGGCGGACGGTTTGTAAACGAAGCGTATTGGTCTGGACTTAGCATTGTGCCAATCGTACTGTTCGCGTATTACTTCAACGGCGTGTTCATCAACATGGCTGCTGGATTCCACATCACGAAGAAGACATCGTGGTTCCCGCTAGCAACAGGTGTTGCCGCGGCGATCAGCGTTGGTGCAACGTTTCTGTTTGTCCCGCTCTTCGGTATGGAGGGCGCTGCGTGGGCAAAGGTTGCTTCCTATGTGGCCAGCGCTGGTATCCTTTACGTTGCGCAGAAACGCATCTATCCAATCTGCTACGATCTTCGTCGCGTTGTAACTACCGTACTCGCCACTGCAGTTGTCTACGTTGGCGTGATAATGATACCTGCTGACCACGCATGGCGCATTCCTGCGGAACTGCTTGCGTTGCCCCTGTACGTGGGAACGCTTGTAGCAACTGGCGTTGTTGGTACATCAATGATGCAAACACTCTTCTCGTTGGTACGACGATGACATCACTTCGACTACTTGTTCTTGCAAGCGTGTGTGTCGCGCTTAGCAGTGGTTGTGTAACCGATCGCGCAGGAGATGGACAGTCTGTGCAGGGCAGACGAGCCTTCACGGAGATGAAGTACCGTGATCCAGCCATTGACAAGATCCCCGATGGAATTCGTGATCGCGAACTTGCATTTGCTGCGAAGCTTCCTGGCTCAATAGCTGATATCGCAGCTCGAACAAAGCAAGGTGAGAACGCTCAACAGTACGACACATGGACGCACAGAGGTCCAGCCAATATCGGTGGACGTACGCGTGCACTTGCATTCGACGTTGCTGATGATGCTACGATGCTTGCTGGCGCAGTTTCTGGAGGTGCTTGGAAAACCACCGACTCAGGTCGTACATGGAAGCTCACCACACGTCCGTTCCAGTTGCACTCCGTTACCTGTCTCGCACAAGACACGCGCACGAGCAAGCGCTCGACATGGTACTACGGCACTGGCGAGATCTATGGCAACTCTGCACAGATCTCAGGCAACGGCATCTGGAAGTCTACCGATAACGGTGATTCATGGTTTCAGCTTCCATCAACTGCATCGCCAACAACACCATCGAACAATCAGTTTGCCTATTCATGGCGCATAGCAACGCACCCCATGCGTGATAGCGATGAAGTGTACGTGGCAACTGCACGCTCTGGTATTTATCGATCGACAAATGGTGGGACGAGCTGGGCGCCGACACTCACAAGCAATGCGCTGTTCAGTGACGTCGTCGTTACGCCATCGGGAGCAATGTACGCCGCATTGAGTGCTTCAACAGGAAGCATTGCAGCTATTGCTTCGCGATGGGGCATCTATCGCTCAACCGATGG
>JAURNF010000105.1 GCA_030830285.1 Candidatus Kapaibacterium sp. | reverse complement strand
CTCAATCGTCTGTCCGACTACTTGTTTACTGCTGCGCGCGCTGCCAACGCGTCACTCGGCGTTGCCGATGTGCCGTGGCGTCCACGCCAGTAATGCACGAGCGTTATCGCGACCGAACAAGTCGAGCACCAAACGCACCATCTGACTTATGCAGATGGGGAAGCGTCTGAAGCATGCCATCCTTGCAGACATCTGCTGGTAGGCGCGACTCTGCATTGTCGAGTGTAAACTCCGGATGCTTCTCGAGAAACCACTGCACGATGTTCGCATTCTCTTCAGGCTCAATTGAGCAGGTTGAATACACAATCGCACCACCGACCTTTACAAGCTGCGCTGCGTGATCGAGAATCTCGCGCTGTGTTGCCGACATCTTGCGGATGTCGTCAATGTCGCGTCGCCATTTGATATCGGGCTTCTTCGATAGTGTTCCAAGACCCGAACATGGTGCGTCGACCAGCACCAGATCGGCGAGGTCCTTGGTTTCGTAGGTACGTGCATCGCCTTGCTCGGGCTTCACGATTGAACAGCCTGAGCGTACGGCATTTTCTTCGATGAAGCGAAGTTTTGATTCGTACTTCTCGAGTGCGACAACGCTGCCTTGATTCTTCATCAGCTCGGCTGCATGCACTGCCTTGCCTCCAGGAGCTGCACACAAGTCCAACACGCGCATGCCAGGTTTTGGATCGGCGAGCTGTACCGCAAGACTTGCACTTGCGTCCTGAACAGAAACGTGGCCCTCTTGGAACAGCGGGAGCGAACGCACGTCACGGAGCGACGTGATCAAGACACTCGACGGGTGAATAGGAGAAACTTCGTACTTGATCTCAGCCTCGGTGAGCTGACGCTCGACCTCGGCAACGGACGTCTTCAGCGTGTTAACGCGGAGTGTAAGCATCGGACGATGTGTGTTTGCTGCTAGGAGAGCTTCCGCGCCTGTGCTGCCGTAGCGCTCGAGGTAGCGCTTCACAATCCACTGCGGGTGAGCGTAATGCACCGACAGATGAAGAGCTTCGTTCTCAGTGCGATCCGGGTAGCGAATCGTTTGAATGTTGCGCAGAATGTTGCGCAGGACGCCATTCACAAGCCCTGCGTGACGATCGCCCTTGATGCGCTTTACAAGCTCTACTGATTCGTTGATTGCTGCTGGCGCAGGAATCTTCGACAGGAACATGATCTGGTACAGGGCAATTCGCATTGCATTCTTTACCAGCGGCAGACACTTCGCGAACTCGCCGTGGTAGAAGCCCGTAAGAACCCAGTCCAAGCGCGACTGCCACCGAACGGTACCATTGACCAGTTCTGTAACCAATGCTCGGTCCGCAGCCTCAAGCTCCGAACGGCGCAATTCCGCGTCCAGCAGCTTGTCGATGTATGAGTCGGAATTTTCATACCGACTCAACAGTTTGACTGCTGTGCCACGGGCAGTTTGAAAAATCGTCGTCGAGGAATCCTCGATCGTCGGTGCCGCCTGTTCATCACGTTCGGCGGTCGAAGGTGCGGTAGACTCTGTCATGACACAAGTATAGTCAACAATGTTCTGTTGCGATTGACATCGAATGGTGGCAAGTTTGTTCACCACTTCGTCGGTATCGCAAGAAGCTATGAGCAATGCATCTACATACATGACCTCACTCCTCGTGCTGCTCCTTGCAGCAACGGTTGGAACAGCGCAGGTCAATGTGCTCGATAGCGATCCAATCGCCGCACGCAAGCGCCTTGTGTATAGCCAGCTAGGGGGCTTTGCAGGACTTGGCGGCGTAATGCAAGGCGGCACAATCACCACCGACTGCCAGTGTGATTTCAATGGCGGAGGGGGTACACAATTCGTCGTAGGGGGAGTATTTGAGCGGTTAACCCGCTCGCAGCTCATCTGGGGTGTAGCCGTCGGGTATGATCGCAGGGGGCTCACCGGACAGTTCACGGAGATCGAAGGAGTGGTCCAGAAAAGCCCATCGGGACGCCAGTTTACCGTACCGATGACCTTTTTGAACGAGGCAGACCTCGCTCTCGACGTCATCACCGTGATGCCCTATCTCAAGCTTAAGCCCTTCGGACCCGTCTTCGTGCGAGCTGGCGCTTCGGTGGGGTATGTGATGTCATCATCACTCGTGCACCGCAAAACCCTCACCACAACCGACGTCGTCTTTCCCAACGGCGAAGTGGCCAGCGCCGAGCTTGTTGGCGTTGACGGACAGTCCGTGATACTCCAAGACGGACCTGTTGCTGAGCTTCAACCCCTTCAACTCGGACTTTTCGGGGGTGTCGGTGTTGATATTAGTCTCTCGAAAAAAGTCACCATGAGCCCAATGCTTCAGTATTTTCAACCACTGACGTCAATCAGTGCTCAAGGAACGGGCTTTTCTGTGCGTTCCTTCCAGTTTTTGCTGGAACTCCGCCATATTCTCTAATTCAGGGCTTTGGTGGTTATCCACAATTACCTATTTTTTCCGTCCGTTGCCTGGGGGCAGCGGATCATCTTTTGGGACCCAAGTGGTTGGGACACAATCACCATTAGGACGGGATGTGTATGATGCAGCGATTGGTGACGGTCTTGTTCAGCGCTCTATTCCTTGTTGCGTTTGGGCATGCCGCAGCATCGGAACCTGAGTTGTACCTCATTGGGCTAACCATTGAGGCCACACCTACAGCGGACGAGGATTCACGGGGCGACATTCTTGAAGACCCAAAGAAAATCCGAATCCTGAATCTTGGGAAGGTGATCAACCATAAGGGGCTTGATTACGGTCCGACGATCAGTGCCGACGGTAAAACGTTGTACTACGTTTCTAACCGTCCGGGCAGTCGCGTCACACGTGACGGCGACTTCTCGCACGACTTCTGGTCTGCTCGCAAGGCAAACAACCTCGATACGGTCTTTGGTGATCCAGTAAACATCGATACGCTCGATGCCGGTGTAAACACGATCATGAACGAAGGTGTTGCGTCGATCGCAGCCGATCGTCAGACGTTGTTCTTCACGGGATGTAACCGTGCAGACGGTCTCGGCGACTGCGACATCTATGTTGCAGAAATCGACGGTGATCGCTGGTCGAAGCCACGCAATCTTGGTCGCACAGTGAACTCAGAATACTGGGATTCACAGCCAACGATTTCTCCAGACAAGTCACGTCTGTATTTCACGTCGAACCGTCCATCGCCAACAAATCCTGATGGTGAAGGCGACGATGACATCGACATCTGGTACAGTGACTGGGATGAAGATCTCGGCGAGTGGAAGCAAGCAAAGAACCTTGGCCCAGACGTTAATACAAAGAAGCAAGAAGTAGCGCCATTCATCGCGTCGGACGGTTACACATTGTTCTTCTCTTCGAACGGTCACACGCCGAACATGGGCGGCCTTGACTTCTACCGCACGAAGAAGACAGGCGAGAAGGAACGTGATGGACGCGAAAAGTGGTCGAAGCCACAGCCGCTTCCAGCGCCGATCAACACGCCACAAGACGAACAGTTCATTTCGTTGCCAGCATCTGGCGACGTGCTCTACTTCTCATCGCGTCGTACTGATATCCCAGGATATCAGGGTGAAATCGATGTCTTCATGGCGTTCATCCCAACGTACTTCCGCGCTGTGAACGTGATCGTGAATGTTGTTGACGAGTGTACAGGTCAGAACGTTCCTGCTACTCTGACGTTCCGTAACAACAAGACATCGCGCAACGTGAAGGACAGTGTTGATGTCCAGCGCGTTGAGTCGAACATCATCGTCTCTGATGATGACTACGGCTTGGCATCGGCTCGCGACGGTATGACATCGTTCACTGTCACAGCCAGCTCGGCCACATACGGTGAGCGCTCGATCACGATCGATGTGAAGGATCCAGGCAAGACGACAAGCCAAGATGATGCAAAGGTTCAAACCGAAATCCGCAAGACGATCACACTCGGTCAGCGTCCAAAGCTGAGCGCCGAGATGGAGTTCTCGAAGTGGGCCAAGGGCAAGAACAATGGCTTCAAGGGTCTTGTGATGGAAGAGCGCGCAACAATCCAGCTCTATCCATTGCTCCCATACGTGTTCTTCAATCTTGGCGAATCGGCAATTCCTGTTCGCTATAAGCAGATCACGGGTGGTCAAACAGCTGATTTCAACGACGAGCGCATTCCGGGCGGTACGCTTGATAAGTACTACCACGTGATGAATATCTACGGCTATCGTCTGCGCAAGTATCCAAACGTCAACGTCGAAGTTGTTGGCTGCTTGGATGAAACAAACGAAGACAAGGGCTCAGATCTTTCAAAGCGTCGTGCACAGGTTGTCTATGATTACCTCAAGAACGTTTGGGGTATCAGCGAGAGCCGCATGAAGCTGTCGCACCGCGGATGGCCGGACGTTCGTTCGAATCCAAAGGATTCGTTCGGTATCGTTGAAAACCGTCGCACTGAGTTCCGCTTCTCTGGCGGTACGGCAGACGATCTTTGGGAAGTACAGCGTCCGATCCTCGACAACGACCCAACAGTTAGCCCAGACCCAGATCGCATGACATGGATGATGGCGAACGGAATCGACGAAAACATCGTTGCTTCACGTCGCGTCGAAATCCTGCGCAATGGTCAGCCTTGGAACACACTCACAGCAGTTGGCACAACAGATCCTTCGACACAGTGGGATTGGCAAAACACAGATCTTGAGTATCCGAAGGAAAAGGGTGCTGAAGGTGCAGCTGAAGTCGGTTTGAATCCATTCAAGGCAGTGCTCGTCGTAACATCGAAGAACGGTCAAGAGTGTAAGTCCGACACAGTGACAGTTCCTGTCAAGCGCGTATCGTCGAAGACGATGGGTACAGAGCGCGGCGCAGAGAAGACACTCGAGAAGTACAACCTGATCCTCTTCAAGTTCGACTCTCCAGAAGCTGGCGAACTCAACGAGCGCATCATGTCTACATGGGTGTTCCCACGTGTGAAGAAGTCATCTGACATTCGCATCGAGGGTCACACTGACGTTGTCGGTCTGGACACACGCAATAAGAAGCTCTCGGAAGACCGTGCTCGCACAGCTGAGAACTTCATCAAGAAGCGTACATCGTCATTCAGCTCGCTTCAGTCACGTGGTACAGGCGAAGAAGAGCCTCTCTACTCAAACGATTTGCCAGAAGGTCGCTTCTTCAACCGCACGGTTCAGGTGATCATCGAAACACCACTTGCTGATGCCGAGATCGGCGAGTAAGACAACAACCATAGATTCCTACGCAGTGCCCGACCATTGGTCGGGCACTTCTGTTTAGTTTCGCACCTATGATTGAATGGAACGTCGACCCGATCATGTTCACCGTAGGACCGCTCTCACCGCGGTGGTACGGCGTGATGTTCGCACTAGCCTTTTATCTGTCATTTATCGTGATGAAGAAGATCTTCCTCGCAGAGAAGAAGGATCTTCCACAGCTCGACTCGCTGACGATCTACATGATCGCAGGAACAGTGCTTGGTGCGCGTCTCGGTCACGTGATCTTCTACGAACCTGAAATCGTACTACAGAATCCTCTCGACCTTATCGCAGTGTGGAAGGGTGGCTTGGCAAGTCATGGTGGCGCATTGGGCATCATCACAGGACTGTGGCTGTTCCACAAGAAGTACAAGGGCTACTCGATGATCTGGCTGCTCGATCGACTCGCGATCGTCGCAGCGTTGTCGGGCATGTGCATTCGTATCGGCAATCTCATGAACTCCGAGATTATCGGGAGGGCAACAGATGTGCCGTGGGCATTCTGGTTCCAACGTGTGGACACTGTAGCGCCGGTGTGGAGGCATCCAACGCAGATCTATGAGGCGCTGCTCTGCCTCGTCGTCTTCCTTTGGCTGTGGTCGCTCTACAAGAAGGGCGTTGCTTTGCAACGTCCGGGTCGACTCATCGGCATGTTCCTCATCGCGATATTCGCTGGTCGCTTTGTCATCGAATTCTTGAAAGAGCATCAGGTGGATTTCGAGGCGACTCTGCCGATTGATATGGGACAGATTCTCAGCATCCCATTCATCGTTGGTGGCATCTATTTCATCTGGCGCTCATCGCG
>JAURNF010000104.1 GCA_030830285.1 Candidatus Kapaibacterium sp. | reverse complement strand
CATTGGTGTTCCTTAGGAAATCGTTGCGTCGCCAGCATACTCAGCATCATCGCCGAGCAGTTGTTCGATGCGCAGAAGTTGGTTGTACTTCGCAACACGGTCGGTGCGGCATGGCGCGCCCGTCTTGATCTGTCCAGCGCCCAGTGCAACGGCGATATCTGCGATCGTTGCGTCTTCCGTTTCGCCCGAGCGGTGCGAGAGGATTGCCGAGTAGCCATAGCGGTGCGCCATTGCAACGGCATCGAATGTTTCCGACAGTGTGCCGATTTGATTGACCTTCACAAGGATCGAGTTAGCGACGCCCTCGGCAATACCCTTTGCAAGGAAGTTCACGTTGGTTACGAACAAATCATCGCCAACGAGTTGACATTGATCACCGATCGCATCGGTAAGTGCCTTCCAACCTTCCCAATCATTCTCGCCCATACCATCTTCGATGGAAACGATCGGATACTGCGAAACGAGCTTCGTGTACCAGTCAACCATTTGCGCAGCTGTACGCTTTTCGTTGGTGGACTTGTACATGACATACGAACCGTCCTTGACCATTTCCGACGCAGCAACATCGAGCGCGAGCACGATCTCTTCGCCTGCCTTGTAGCCAGCCTTTGTGATCGCTTCCATGATCATATCGAGTGCTTGCTCATTCGACGAGAGGGATGGTGCAAAGCCCCCTTCATCGCCGATGCTTGTATTGAGTCCGTTTGCCTTGAGCACCGACTTCAGTGTGTGATACACTTCAGTACCCATGCGCAGTCCTTCCGAGAACGTCTCTGCACCAACAGGCATGATCATGAACTCTTGAATGTCCACGTTGTTGTCTGCGTGACGACCACCATTGAGGATGTTCATCATCGGAGTTGGGAGCAACGTTGCGCGCACGCCGCCCAAGTAGCGGAACAGCGGCATTCCATGAAACTCTGCAGCTGCCTTTGCAACAGCCATCGATGCGCCGAGCAATGCATTTGCACCAAGACGTGACTTGTTATCCGTGCCATCGAGAGCGATCAGGATCGAGTCGATCTGACGTTGGTCTGATGCATCCATACCAACGAGTGCTTCGCAGATTTCGCCATCGACATGGCCCACTGCGGTGCGCACGCCCTTGCCGCCGTAGCGAGCTGCATCGCCATCGCGAAGTTCTACTGCTTCATGTTCGCCCGTGCTTGCGCCCGATGGAACACCTGCAGTGCCGAAGGAGCCATCTTCGAGGAGGACATCAACTTCGATTGTTGGATTTCCGCGTGAGTCGAGAATCTCGCGTGCAACGACATCAACGATTGTGCTCATAGCAATGTCCTTTATGGGTGCAGTTAGGAGAGTTGTGAGAACTGCAAGGCGTCGATCTTCTTCGCCAATTGAATATCAAGAATTGTCAGGCCGCCCTGATCGTGCGTACTCAGTGTGATACGCAGCTTATTCCAGCCGTAGACAAACAGATCTGGATGATGATCCATTGTTTCGGCGAGCAATGCGATTGCATTCACGACACCGATTGCAGCGGCAAAGTTGGAAGCCTGTATCTCACGAACAACAGTGGCGCCATCGCGGCGCCACAGTGGGATATCCTGAAGATGTTCAGTGAGTTCGGCCTCGCTCAGGAGTGAGGGACGAGCCATAGGGATTAGTTCAGTTGCGCGTTGAGCTTCTCTGTGATGTAGCCCTTTGGTACAGCGCCAACGATCGTGTCGACAACCTTACCGCCCTTGAAGATCAAGAGAGCAGGGATCGAGCGGATACCGAATTCCATTGCAACGCGTGGGTTGTTATCGACGTCGACCTTTGCGATCATCACCTTGCCATCATAGTCATTTGCAAGCTCGTCCATCAGTGGAGCGATAGCGCGGCACGGACCGCACCATGCTGCCCAGAAGTCGACAAGCACAACATTGTTTGCATTGATCTCTGATGAGAACGTATCGTCGGTGAGATGTTTTGGCTGTGCCATGAGGCCTTGATCCTAACGAGGGGTGTTCGTGAAAGAGCGTGTTGTAGGTGCAAACCTACGCAACGATGACGAATGCCAACTGTGACAAGTGCACCAAGATTAGTGTTCAGGATCTGGGAACACTTCGATGATCGTAGCGACCATTGACGTCGCCCGTTCGAGGTCGGAGAGTGTGCTGCCATTCTCAATCACGAAGTCGGCCAGACCCCGCTTTTCCTCCATCGCGAGTTGTTCGGCCATACGGCGTTCCACCTCGGCGGCCGTCGTGTTGGAGCGTTCCATTACGCGGGCCACGCACACGTCGTGTGGGGCATCGACCACGATCACCCAATCGAACCCCTCTTCGAGGTCTACCTCGTACAGCAGCGCGGACTCGATGGCTACGATTGACGTACCGGCGGCGTGTTCGCGCTCGATGGCCTCCATATGGGCATCGAGCACACGCGGGTGTACGATCTGGTTCAGGCGGGCCAGTCGGGCATGGTGTTCTTCGGTTGGACCGAAGACGAGGGATGCCAGGAAGGGGGCGTTAACCCCTTGTTCTGTAAGAACATCGGGTCCGAAGGCCTCTGTTAGTTCGCTACGCACCTCAGGGTCGGACGCCATAATCTGCTTTGCCGTCTCATCCGACGCGTATACTGTCCACCCACGCGCCTTGAGCAGTCCGGCCACCGCCGACTTCCCCGTCCCTATTCCGCCTGTGATCCCGATCAACTTCATAGAACAAAGATAGCCCCCTTCCCTCTTCCCACATCTTTTGTATATTTGTGGCTCGATTTCCAGATGCACCGTTCGTCTAGGGGTTAGGACACCGCTCTTTCACAGCGGTAACACGGGTTCAATTCCCGTACGGTGTACTTTGAACAAGGGTTTTCTGAAGGTTTTCAACTCTCTAATACCCTTTGTTCTGAAGAAGATAGAGTCCCATTACACTCGTTGTGATGGGACTTTTTCGTTTCTGACCACTCAACGATTTATAAGGACTTACAGAGACGAATCACAAAAGTTGACACGGGTTTTTTGACACGGGTTTGACACGGGTTTGTTTGATGACAAAAGTGAACCCTGTGTTTGTTCGGGTTCTCGGATGACGTCTTCGTCCACAGGACGAACACCATCCATCGAACCCTCACCAGTGTCATTGGGTAAACGGGTGAACGGATGTCAAAT
>JAURNF010000103.1 GCA_030830285.1 Candidatus Kapaibacterium sp. | reverse complement strand
GGGCGGCACGGCGAAGGCCCTGGCCGAAGCTGGGATCCCCGTTACGAAGGTCTCCGACCTCACGGGCTTCCCCGAGATCATGGATGGACGCGTCAAGACCCTGCATCCAACAATCCATGGTGGCCTATTGGCCGCAATGGACAATCCCGAGCACGTAGCGCAGATGAAGGAGCACGGGATCGAAAAGATCGACGTTGTCGTGGTCAACCTGTACCCGTTCGAGCAGACAGTAGCTCGGAAGGGGGCATCAGCAGCGGAGATTATTGAGCACATCGATATCGGCGGACCCGCCATGGTGCGCGCATCGGCAAAGAACCATGCACACACCACGATCATCGTCAACCCATCTCGCTACGACGACGTCCTCGCCGAACTGCGTGCGTCAGGCTCAACGTCGATGACACTCCGCACCACGCTCGCGATGGAAGCGTTTGCACACACTGCGCAGTACGACGCCCGCATTACACAGTGGTTCGCCGATCAAGGCTCGCATGGATTCCTCTCCGAAACAGCAATTCCGTTGCGTCGCGATCAATCGCTTCGCTATGGCGAGAATCCACACCAGAATGCGATGCTCTACGGCACGTTCACATCGATCATGCGTCAGCTGCATGGCAAGGAACTCTCGTACAACAACATCCTCGACATTGACGCAGCGATGGGATTGTGCATGGAGTTCGACGATCCGACTGTTGTGATCGTCAAGCACAATAACCCGTGCGGCGTTGGTTCTGGCGCAACACTTGTGGACGCGTACGCAAAGGCATTTGCCACCGACACAGTGAGTCCGTTCGGCGGCATCATCGCGATGAACCGCGAGGTTGATATCACGATGGCGAATGAGATTCACTCGCTCTTTGCCGAAGTGCTAATTGCTCCATCGTACACCGAAGAAGCGCTCGCGCAACTCACGAAGAAAAAGGATCGACGTCTCATGACGGTTGACGTCGACGCGTTCCGCAGTGCATCACGTACGAGCGTGCGTTCGGTAGCAGGCGGATTCCTTGTTCAGGACGGAGACACAATGCTGTACAATGATGCCGACCTGCGTGTTGTCACCAACGTTCAGCCTACATCGGATCAACACAAGGCGATGCTCTTCGCATGGAAGATTGCAAAGCACGTGAAGAGTAATGCGATCGTGTATGCCGCGGCAGACCGCACACTCGCAATTGGCGCAGGACAGATGTCACGCATCGACTCTGCACGTATCGCCGTGCGCAAGGCTGCCGATGCCGGCATCGACCTTGCTGGATGCGCTGTTGCATCGGACGCGTTCTTCCCGTTTGCCGACGGTCTTCTGCAGGCAGCCGAAGCAGGCGCGTCTTGCGTTATCCAACCAGGTGGTTCAGTGCGCGACGAAGAGGTCATTGCAGCGGCTAATGAAAAGGGCCTTGCGATGATCTTCACTGGAACGCGCCACTTCCGTCACTGACGCGTCACTTCATGCGAGATGCCTCGTGCAGCACATCAAGGTTGTGCTGCACCTTGCCGAACACCGTTCCGTCGGGGAATCTCCCATCTTTCTGCGTCTTACCAGCCGGCAGCCCCATCATCAGTTCAACGGCCTCCTCAACGCGTTCAATCGCGTAGAGATGGAACTTCTTTGCACGAACAGCATCAACGATCTCGTCATTCAGCATGAGATCACTGACGTTCTGTATCGGAATCACAACGCCTTGCGTGCCATTGAGCCCCTTGTCCTTACAGATCTCGAAGAATCCCGTGATCTTTTCGTTGACACCACCGATGGCTTGAATGTCTCCCTTTTGATTGATGCTCCCCGTGATCCCGAGGTCCTGGCGAATCGGAATGTTCGAGATCGCACTCAACAGCGCAATCATTTCCGCAGCAGATGCGCTGTCGCCATCAACGCCACCGTAGTTCTGTTCAAAGGCAATGCTTGCGGTAAACGACATCGGTTGACGACGTGAGAAGAGCGTGCGCAATAGGCCGGACAAAATCAGAACGCCCTTTGAGTGAATCGATCCACTCATCGCAACTTCGCGCTCGATGTTGATAATACCTGCGTTACCAGCACTCACCGTTGCCGTGATACGCGCCGGTTTGCCGAACGATACGATACCGCTGCTATATACCGTGAGACCGTTGATCTGTCCAACGCGAGAACCCTTGGTATCGATAAGCAGCGTGCCCTTCTTGATGCTCTCACGAATTGCTTCGTCAGCGCGACTGCTGCGTCGTTGACGCATGGCAATGGCATGACGCACATGCTCTTCACGCACAACGCGCGATCCCTTCATCATTGCGAAGTGCGATGATTCACGCAACAGATCGGCAGCATACGCGAACTGCAGGCTGATCTTCGCGCTGGTCTCCGTGAATGCAACAGCCCATTCGATAATCGCTGCCGCTGCTCCGCGATCGCAATGAAGGAGCGACTCTTCGGTTGCGATCTGCGAGATAAAACCACAGTAGTGGCGAATCATCTCGCGCGTGCGTGGCGCCTCGTCGTCGAACTCCGCGTGGACCTTTACCATCTTGTGAAAATCTTCATCGGCTGCCCACAGGGCGAGGTATACAGACGGATCGCCTAACAAGATCACCTTCACGTCAAGTCGGATGTAGTCTGGCTTTATCGCATTGAGCTGATACTGCGCGTCTAAGGGCTGAATATCGAGACGACCATACAGCATCACTTTCTTCAGTGCGGCCCACACGTTGGCATCCGAAAGC
>JAURNF010000102.1 GCA_030830285.1 Candidatus Kapaibacterium sp. | reverse complement strand
TGCGCGCCCTTTATGTTCGGGCGAGGCGGCGCCTCGACCCCTACCGCCCCCTATACCCCACTCCGATGGCGCCGCGGACGCCAACGCCGAAACCGATGGTGCCGTTGCTACCCCATGCAGCCCAGATGGCAGGTGAGATGTCGTCGGAGATCTTGATGACTCCAGGGTACACGTTGAGGATGGCAGACTGATCTTCTTGTCCGCTCACGGTGAGTGAGGCGAGGAGGGAGTTATTGCGATCCCAGTAGATGCCTGCGGTGGGAACAATCGATACGGTGAGCACGCGTGCTCGTGGGTCGACGTTGATGAGTTCCTTGCCGCGTATGCCGGCGCCGAAGGAGATGCTATGCTCATGTGATCGGTCGTACACATACGATGCGCCGAGGAGAGTTCCCATGCCCATGATGCCCCAGAGACGGAGACGATCCGAGCGTGGTAGGTCGACCTTGAACGCGTAGTTGAGTCCGTTGTTGCCGAGCTGTCCACTCGGGAAGGTGATCATGGGTAGCGACGACCAGTCTGTCATGTGCATCTCCTCGCTGAAGAAGCGCGCAACATCGTCGTTCATGAAGAGTGCAATGCCCAACGTGTTGAAGATCAAGAAGTCGGCTATGGGGTCGGTGTTATACCCAACGTAGTCCTCGTTTTCGACGATCTCGTTGACGATGTGCATTGCTGTAACGGTGGCAATCGACCAGATCTCGGGCGATGCGACGCCGTGGTGGTCGTACCACTCGGTCATCATGCGATACGAAACGCCAGAGCCGATCAGGTGAAGCTGATAGTTCGGGACCCAGCGAGCCCCATCCCGATTCCAATTGAGCGGTAACACCTCGGTGGAGAGCCAGTTTCCCCAGCCGATCTGACTGATCGTAGCGCCTGGGTGACGGAATGTGTTGTCGATGAAGTTGCGAAAGCCGGTTCCATACGGAATCTTCAACAGTCGACGGTCCTTCCCATCGATCTGAAGGATGTCGAACCCGCCGTTCAGGATTAATCCCCACGGACTGAACATCGACATACTGCCGTAGTCTTGGTCGGGATGGTAGTAGAGGTGCTCCCGCTGTGCCGTGGAATCGCTCTGAGCCGATGCCACTGCAATCGAGATCACGGTGGTAACGAGGATGGTGATGCGTCTCATTGGCGGCACATGACGTATTGGACAATCCCGTAGTTTGCAGACATGGAACTTATCGTAACAATCCATCGCTCGATGGAACACCTGATCTACCTCCTCGCAGCCCTGGCTGTGGTGTTCCCACTTATCGATACCATCCGCAAGATGCCTCTTGGCAAGCTTTCGGTGTGGACTGTACGTGCATACCTCGTAGGGGTTACACTGCAGCTCGTACTGGGTCTGCTCCAACTCGTAATGCGTTGGTCGGACTTCGGCGACGGACTCCGCTATCGTCTCGAGCACGCAGCACTCATGATCGTTGCGGTCGGTATCGTACACATGGCACCACGCTTCATGCGTCGTGGCGATGCGATCGGCTCGCGCAACACCACATTCATGATGGTTGCGTCGATCGCACTCATCGTGCTTGGCACAACGCTCATCAAGAGTGCATTGCGAGGCTAATACTACATGCTGCACACAACGAATCTCACAAGCTTCCCGCTCTTCCGCCGCGGCAAGGTCCGCGACGTCTATGATCTCGGCGATCGCCTCTTGATGGTTGCAACCGATCGCATCTCTGCGTTCGATGTTGTGATGGAGGAAACAATCCCTGACAAGGGGGCGTTGTTGACACAGATCTCTGCGTACTGGTTCGAGACGCTTGGACACGTGGTGCCGAACCATGTGATCACCTACGATATGCATGCTGTCGACGGACTCACCGATGGGGAACGTGCGCAGTTGCAGGGACGTTCTGTCGTGGTGCGCAAAACACAGCCCCTTCCAGTGGAATGCGTTGTGCGGGGCTACCTCGCCGGCTCCGGCTGGAAGGAGTACAAAGCATCACGTACAGTGTGTGGCATCGCATTGCCCGACGGCTATGCGGAATCATCAAAGCTCGTTGCGCCAATCTTCACGCCAGCAACAAAGGCCGAAGAGGGGCACGACGAAAACATTTCGTTCGAACAAGCAGCAGCAATTCTTGGTAGCGATGTAGCATCAGCACTACGCGACTACAGCATTGCACTCTACAACGCAGCATCACTCGACGTTGCGTCGAAGGGTCTGATTCTTGCTGATACGAAGTTTGAGTTTGGCGTGATCGACGGACAGATCATTCTGATCGACGAAGCACTTACGCCAGACTCATCACGGTACTGGCTCGCCTCAGAGTATGCACCTGGCACGTCGCAGTACAACTTCGACAAGCAGATGCTACGTGATTGGCTCGAGACAACCGACTGGAACAAGATGTATCCACCACCGCAGCTTCCTCAGTCAGTGATTGATGGAACGCGTGCGAAGTACATTGAAGCATACGAACGTATCACGGGACGAACGTGGCAATAAATCCTCTGTTTCTTGACGAGAACGACGTAGCTCTGCAACGTCGTGTCAACGACATGCTCGACTGGGGCTTGCTGCTCTCTGTGGCCGCCGCCCTCGGCATGGGATTGATCTCGATTTACAGTGCGGCCTTCGGCATGGGCTCGGATGCCATCTTTAAGCGCCAGCTCTTCTACGCAGGCGTTGGGATTGTTGCTGCTATCGTGCTGTTCTTCATGCCAGAGCGACTCATTCGCAATCTCGCATACCCGATGTACGGTGTTGGCATCCTCCTCCTTGCAGCCGTCCTCACGCCCCTTGGTCACGAGGTGAACGGTCAGCGATGTTGGATCCAGATCGGTTCGTTCTCGTTTCAGCCTTCAGAGTTTGCAAAGATTTCGACACTCCTTGCTGCGGCCCGGCTCACGGGCAGAAAGGGGTTTTCGATTCAGTCGATTCGCGACCTCGGATCGCTGGTCGGACTCTTTCTCTTGCCACTCGCGCTGATCATGATGCAGCCCGATACGGGTTCTGCGACAGTGTTTATTGCAATGCTGTTGGGCGTGTACCTCTGGGTTGGTGGCGATCTCTTCCTTCTCTACCTCGTCGCAGCAGCCCCGTTCGTTGCAATCTCTGCACTCTACGGCGTGTTGTTCGACAACATGATTTGGTTCATCATCATTAGCGCACTCGTCGCGATTGGTGCTTTCCTCTTCAAGCGAAACCTCGTCATCACCATCATGGCGTGTCTGCTGCTCATCGGCGCAGGACTCGCAGTGAAGCCCGTGTTCAAGACGCTCGAGCCATATCAGCAAGGACGTTTGATCACGCTCTTCGAACCAGAACGCAACCCGCGCGGCAGTGGCTATCACGTTATCCAGTCGATGCTTGCCGTTGGCTCAGGGGGCTTCTCAGGCAAGGGATTCTTGAAGGGCACACAGACGCAGCTGCGCTACATTCCGGAGCAGTGGACTGACTTTATCTTCTGCGTGCCAACGGAGGAGTTTGGTTTTATCGGAGGCGTGATCGTTATAGCCTTGCTCGTGAGCATTACCTTCCGATCGCTAAACATCGCCACCTTCGCACGTTCTCCGTTTGCAAGCGTGATTGCGATTGGCTTCGTTTCGCTCCTCACCTATCATACATTGGTCAACATTGGTATGGCTATTGGATTGTTCCCCGTGATGGGTATCCCGTTGCCGTTCCTCAGTGCTGGTGGCACATCGTTGATCGCCAACGTTGCCGTGATCGGACTGATGTTGAACTTCTACAAAACACGTCGGCGTCGCTCCGCACGGACGTAACACCTATGCGGATCGTTGTCTCTTGTGGCGATGTCAATGGGATTGGCCTTCGGTGTTTCGCCGAAGCGCTCACCACGGCTCCACGTGATGTGTCGTATGCGCTGGCGATCGACGCTACAACGTTGCAACACGCTGCGAGTGCATACGCTCTTCCAGGTGACATCACCGACACAACGTGGTTGATTGATGGAGTGTCTGTTGCGCTGATTCCTATTCACGCACCTACACACATTACTCCCGGCGTTCCGAGTGATGATGCATCACGGTGTGCGATTGCATCGCTTAACGTTGCTCGCACGATGTGTCGCGCAGGTGAAGCAGATGCGATGGTTACGATGCCGATCAACAAGCACGCACTTGCCAAGGTTGGGTGGCCGTATCCGGGTCAGACCGAAATGGTTGCCGATGGTGGCACCGGCGCTCCACTCATGGTGCTTTCGTCAGA
>JAURNF010000101.1 GCA_030830285.1 Candidatus Kapaibacterium sp. | reverse complement strand
GTCGTCGGGAGTATCCGACGCACGATACGTTGTAAGTTCAGATCGAAGTGCATCAACAATGGATGCAGCAGAATACGATGTGTGGTTGACGAGCCATGCGCAGAGGCGATCAGCGCCGTACTCATTTCGCTGTGTGTCGATTGCTTCCGTTACGCCATCGGTGTACAGAAGAAGAGTGTCGTTGTGCAGAAGATCATGCACTCCCTCTTGATACGGAGGTGCGTCGGGTAATACGCCAATGAGTACTCCGCCGGTGCGCAGTTGTTCGCAAAGGCCATCGCGCACAAGGAGCGGTGGATTGTGTCCTGCATTGACATAACTGATCTGTCGCTGTGCAGTGTTGATCACACCCACAAACATGGTCACGAACACATCTGGCTCGGTATTGGAGCACACCAAGTGGTTCATCCGCCCCATCAGTAACGGCAGCGGCAGGTCGAGCGGCGCCATGACATTCAGCGCAGCTTGAACATTTGCCATCAGGAGTGCTGCTGGTACGCCCTTCCCTGCCACATCAGCTATGGCAATCAGCACACGTTCGTGATCGAGCGGGATGACGTCGTAGTAGTCACCACCGATCCGTCTACTTGTGGTCATCGATGCCGCAATCTCGAGTCCTGGCGTACTCGGTAGTTCCAACGGCAGCAATCCCGATTGAATCGTAGCGGCAATGTCGAGCTCGTTCTCAAGACGCTCGCGCTCGCGTCGGTCGCGGTCGAGTCGTTCGTTTTCAAGTGCCGTAATCACGATAGACGCAACAGACTCAAGAAACGAGCACTCATCCTTGGTAAAGTCAGCTCCTGTGAGCTTCCTGCATACAGCCAACACGCCGAGTGATTTGCCGCGCAGTACCATCGGAGCGGCCATCCCGACATTGTGCTGCACGAAGAGGTCTCGGAGGGGATCGGACTCTGGAAGGTCCTCGGTGCGCGTGGCAGTGCGGAGATCAAGGGCTAGAGGATACAATCCCGACAGATGCTGTGCATCCGCCCGATTGACAATCACGGTCTCCATCCCAAACGATGGATCGAGAATGATAGCAAAACTCGACGTCATCAGCTGCCCCATCAGGCGCAGCGATGTTAGACGTAGGATTGCCTGATCGTCGACAATGCCATTGAAGTCACGAGATACCTCAAACAAGGAGCGCAAGAGAAGAGCTTGGCGCTCGACTGCGATACGGGATTTGCGAAGCTCAACCATTGACTCGGCATTGTGGACTGCAACAGCCACAATTGCTCGCATGACGTCGAGATAGAGAAGTGATTCCGCGTCACCCAGCTCATCAAGGCTCGTGCCCAAGCACATCAGTGCGCTTATGGTGCCCTGAGAATGCAACGGGACAAGCCACAGAACGCCTGCTTCAACGAGTTGCTCTGCGCCCGGACACTGATCGGCTGGCATCGGCTCATCACACGTGAACGGCAAAACCGATGCAGGGGCTAGTCCCTTCGTGATCACCGTCTCAAATCTTCCGTCGAGAGGACGAAGAACGCACGCTTTCAGGACCTTAAGTCGCCCCATCATACTCAGAAGCGCTGCGTTCAGAATCGGCTCAGCCGAGTCGTATTCGCTGGCCCGAGTGGCTACATCGAGAACCGACGTCAGGTTGAGAGCTGACCGAGCGGTGGTGGATGGTCCTGGATGCGGCGATAACATAGACGAATATACGGGAGGGCACCGCAGGCCACTGGAAAACCGTAATTTTGTGCCCACTCGAATCCGAGAATGCCCATGTCCCGTTGCTTCGCCGTCATCATTCTTGTTCTCTGCTTTTGCGCGCCCTTGATAGTTCACGCTCAAGGTGTAACCACGGGCTCAATAACGGGCACCGTCAAGGGCGACATCCCGCTGGTAGGTGCAACGGTCAAAGTGATATCATCATCCACTGGGTCGGTCTATGGCGCAATTTCCAAGTCACGCGGACAGTATCTGATCCGAGGTGTGCGCCCTGGCTCCTACACGTTGATTGCCACGTACGTAGGCTTCGAACCAGACACCGTTCGCAACGTGATGGTGGATGTGGGTGAAGCCACAACCGTGAACGTCCAGCTTCAGACCTCCACAAAGAAGCGGAGTGAAGTTGTGATTGCCGCCGATCGCGACCCGCTCTTCGATCCAGGTCGCACTGGTTCGGGTTCGACGATTAGCGAGCAGGCAATCTCTGCAGCGCCATCGATTAACCGTAGCATCAGTGACATCGCGCGCATCAATCCATACGCAAATCAAACACAAACGGCGGGCAGCGACGGATTGCAAGGCATCAGCATCATGGGTGTGAACTCACGGTTCAACAACTTCCAGATTGATGGTGCTGTAGCAAATGACGTCTTCGCTCTCGGCTCTGCGGGTACGGCAGGATCACAAGCGAACTCGAACTTTCTTTCGCTCGACGCCATTGAACGTCTGCGTGTAAACGTGTCGCCGTACGACATACGCCAAAGTGGATTCACAGGTGGCCTGGTCAACGCCATCACACGCGGGGGCACAAACACACTCCGTGGATCGGTGTTCGCATACGGTCGCAATCAAGACCTCGTTGGAGTCAGCCCCGACGCTGCGCGACGTCCGTTCGATAAATTCTACGATTATCAGTTCGGTGGACGCTTGGGCGGTCCGATCGTCAAGGACAAGCTGCTGTTCCACGTAACGGCCGAAGCTCGCCTGCGTTCGACACCCGTTGAAGTGTCGCTCAACGATCCAACTGCGCTTAACAACTTCCCTGTTCCTTCACAGGATCTCGATCGCATCATCGCCATTACACGTGACAAGTATGGCTACGACGCGGGTGGTTACGGAATCACCAATACGCGCAACAACACGATCAACATTATTGCTCGCCTCGACTACAACATCAACGAGGCACACAAGCTCCAATTACGACACAACTTCACCTACGGCATTCAGGATCGCAACCTTCTGCGCAACAACCTGAACTACTCGCTGCTCAGCCGAATGAACACATTTGAGAGTCTGAACAACCAAACTGTTGTTCAGCTCAATAGTGTACTCTCGCAGGAATTCAGCAACGAGCTTCGTGTGTCATACACACAGACAAACGATCGCCGCATCCTACCGTCTGACGGTACAGGCAATCCGATTCCATTCCCGGAAGTGCGGATTCAGGTTGGTTCCGGACTCAACGTTGCTCTCGGACCAGAGCGCAGCTCACAAGCCAATGCACTTGATCAAACGTTGATTGCTCTCACAGATGACTTCACGTGGTTTCTCGGTGATCACACGGTGACTATTGGAACGCACAATGAATTCTCGCGCTTCAACAATCTGTTCATCCA
Source organism: Candidatus Kapaibacterium sp. (assembly GCA_030830285.1). Classification (GTDB taxonomy): domain Bacteria; phylum Bacteroidota; class Ignavibacteria; order Kapaibacteriales; family Kapaibacteriaceae; genus UBA10438. The sequence goes on along the minus strand of JAURNF010000101.1, from coordinate 3,602 downwards.
GGATTACTACGGTAGCTATCAATTCCCAACAATCGATGCGTACGAAATCGGTCAAGCCAACTACTATCGTGTGAGCTATGCAAACGATAGCGTGACCGGTGGCAATCAACAACCGCGTGCCGCATGGAACATGTTGCAGATTGGCTTCTACGCGCAGGATGAATGGCAAGTCAGCGATCAGCTTCGTCTTACTGGTGGACTTCGCGTTGACGTGCCGTTGTATCTGTCGACACCATACGAGAATGCGGCGTTTGCGTCTGCATTCCCTGGACGTTCGACGAGTGAGGTGCCGAGCGGTTCACTCCTCTTCTCCCCTCGAGTGGGCTTCAACTACGACGTATCTGGCGACAAGACGTGGCAGATCCGCGGTGGTACTGGTGTATTCACCGGCCGCGTAGCAGCGGTGTGGCTGTCCAACCAGTATTCGAACACCGGCATCGACCTCTTCCGCGCAGAACTCGGTGGCAACAACCTGCCAAATGCAATTACCGCAAACGGAATCCCCGTTGAATGGGACCTGCGTGTTCCCGCGCCACGCCCGGGCGACACAGGGTATCCGGGACTCCCGATCAACACATCTGCGATTAACATCACAGATCAAGGCTTCCGTCTCCCGCAAGTGTGGCGATCAACGCTTGCCACTGACCTCAAACTCGCACAAGGTGTGACGTTTACGGTCGAAGGTATGTACGGTTCGTTCCTGAATCAGGTTGATTACGCCAACTTGAACTTGCGTCGCTCGAACATGCGATACATCACTGGTGGTGATACCTTGATCGGCGTCTCCCCTCTTGATGGACGTCCTCTCTATGCAGGGGGAGCAGCAGACTCTCTCGTAGATCGACGCTTCACCCAGGTCATCCTCCTCCGCAGTCGTTCTGCAGGATATCAATACAGCGCATCGGGTCAGCTCCGCGTGGACGAGGTTAACCGCATCATTCCAGGTCTTGGCGTGATGTTGATGTACACCTACGGTCGCACACAGGATCTCAACTCCTCAACAGCTGCAACAGCCACATCACAGTGGACAAGCACGGACGCGATCGATCCGAATAACGTCACGCTTGGCAATTCGAGCTTCGACATGCTTCACCGCATCTCGGTATCGGGTTCGTATCGCATCACATGGTCGAAGGACATCTGGACATCGGTTGGAATCTTCTATTCCGGCAATAGCGGACGTCCGTACTCGCTTTCGTATGCGCAGGACTACAACGGTGATAATGCTGCGGGTGGCAATGACCTTGTCTACGTGCCAAAGCCTGAAGACTACAACACGAAGATTGTTATCCCACAGCCAACTGATGCAACGGACCTTCGGTCGCCTGACCAGATCTGGGCACAGATCATGGCGTTCATTGATGCCAACCCGATGATCAAGCAGTATCAGGGGCAGATCCTTCCTCGCAACGTCTTGCGTGAGCCATGGGTCAACCTTCTCGATCTTCGCATTCTTCAGCAACTACCTGCGTTCGACGATCATACGATTCAGTTCTCGCTCGACGTACAGAACGTGTTAAACCTTGTGAATCCTGAATGGGGCTTGCAGCGCTTCGTCGATTTCCAAAGCGCGAACGTCTTTGGTCTTGTCCTTGACAACAATGGCAAGCCATTCGACGCGCAGGGTCGCCTTCGCATGACGTATACCGAGCCGGTTACGAACAATCAACCGGGCGTGTACATCACAGATAATTTCTTTTCACGGTGGCGAATGCAGCTTGGCGTTCGCTACACGTTCTAATGGTATCACACATGAAGCACTTCCTTCATTTCCTTCTTACATCGTCGCTGATTGCGATCGTTGGATGTAGCGACGGTGTGATTTCATTTCCAACACCTGAGCCAGCCCAACTTCGCATCGTCAACACGACACTCAATGTGCCGCAACTACGCGTCACAATCGATAGTTCAACGTCGGTTGATGTTGCTCGCGGAGCGGCCTCGCCGTTCACCGCAGTACCAGCCGGACGTGCCGTGAAGTTTTTCTTTGGATCTCCAACGCGCAACTATCGCACGGATCTTCGCTTCACCCTCGGAGGTAGCGCTCGCGTGTTGCTGTTTGTGTGGGGTGATTCATCAAGCGTGATTGAGTATCGTCGCGAAATCCAAGACACCGTACTCCCCCCTGGAACGCCGAATGCCTATGTGCGCTTTACACACATGGGTGGCTCTACGGGAGCTGGCTTTTACGAGGTTGATGTGTGGGTGAACGGACAGACTAAGTTGACGAATGAGTACTTCGACCCAGGTAAGAGCTCTGCTCAATTCACGCAGCTCACGCCTGGAACCTATACCTTTGAACTACGCGAATCCGGAACAACGACGGTCCTTGCCACGCTTCCCAACGTTGAGCTGCGTGCAGGCACGGCATACATGCTCTACAGCTACGATGCTGCGACACCGGGCAACCTTCAACTCGACATTTTTTAATTCTCTCTCAGGATCATCTTCATGATGCAACGCACTTTCCTCCACGCAGCACTGCTATGCTTTACGAGCATCGTCGTGCTTGCGCAAGATCCGATAACGATCGCCGATGCGAAGAAACTTGATTTCGGAGCGACAGTCACCAAGATCGCTGGTCGCGTGACATCAGCACTGGAACTCTCTAATGTCGTCTATATGCAGGACCGCACTGGCGGCATTGCTGTGTTCAACGAGAACATGCGCCTCGGTGTGAAGATCGGCGACTCGGTAGTGGTTGAGAACGGTACGCTGGCAGAGTTCGGCAACACAACAGGCGCTCCTGGAACAGGCCTGACACAGCTATCGGGTAACAACCTGCGCTTTACGGTTGTCCCTGGTGCTCGTGTCGAGCCTGCACCTCGCTCAATCTCCATCCCACTCATCGGAGAAGGCGTTGAAGGTCAGCTCGTGCGTATTCGCCGTCTGAAGATGATCGAGAGCGGACGCTTTGAGGGCAATCGCAGCTACAACGCGATGGACAACTCTGGTAACGACATCGTTGTTCGCATTGATCGTGCATGCGAAATCGGCGTCAACAACCTTGAAATTCCGACAGGCGAGATTGACGTGATCGGTGTGATCAGTCAGTTCCGCGGGACATACCAGATGCTCCCACGTCTGGCGCAAGACATTGGACTTCCGCCAATCGTTGCTGATACGGTTAGCAAGAATCGCACGCTCGATATCACGACGTGGAATCTTGAATGGTTCGGCTGGGCCGACTCAACACGTGGTCCATTCAACAAGACACTTCAGCGCCAACGCATCCGTACGATCATGGATACGATCAAGGCCGATATCTACGCACTCCAAGAAGTCCTCACTGATGAAGCACTTGCCTCGCTGAGCGACTCAATTGTTGGTGGCTACCGTCGCTTCTTCGCAACAGATGTACCATCAGATCAGAAGATGGCATACATCTACAACCCAGCTACGATCACTCCGATCTCAACCGGACTCGCCGTCAATGGTGGCGCTCAGGCTTGGGCGAATGGTCGATTCCCGTTCAAGATGACATTCGACGTTGCTGGCGGCAAGCGCATGGTGGTCTTCAACATCCACGGTAAGGCAACTGACAGTGCCACAGCACAGACAGACTATGAGCGTCGCAAGGCTGATGCAGAAACATTCCATGC
>JAURNF010000100.1 GCA_030830285.1 Candidatus Kapaibacterium sp. | reverse complement strand
TCGTACGCCTGCACATCAACACCAACCGCGATCGTGAACATCGCATTGGATGTATCAGCGATCGATGCGTTGCGCGAGCTGCTTGCGCGCACAAGACACGTCTTCGATGCAGAATACGGCACCTTCCAATCGATCTGTCCCTTTGCAGCTTCTACGTTGTATTGCAGCGTCTTCCATGTTGCTCCAGCATCGATGGAATACTGCATCAGCACATTCGCGACGCCCGTCGCAGTGAACTGCACTGGCACGGTCGTGCCTGCGCGAAGTGTTTCACCGCCATTCGGTGACACCACGGTGATTGTTCCGGCCTCTTGTGCAGCTGTTCGGAATGGTCGCGTGACGATGTCGTTCGTCGCGTGCTGATCGTTTGATACCTCGACACGCAGCACACCAAGCAGATCAGCGCCCGTGGTCAACGTCAATGCCGGCAGCTGCACGCGAAGGGTCTGTCCGACGGCAAGATTTGCAACGGTTGTGGAGCACGTGGCTACCTGCGTGTTACTGAGATCTGTCACAGTGAACCGCACGACAACGTTGCGCAGTGCTACACGACCTGAATTGCGAATTACACCTTGTGGTCGGAACTGCTCGCGGAGCGTCACCACGCCACCATTTGCTGGCACCATGATCGACCACGCAACTGCATCCGTGTCGCGCGCGCTTGGGATAGGCGCAACGCATGGTGTGCGCTCCATCACACGATTGAAGAGCGACGCAACGCGCGGGTGGAACTGGAGTTCCGTGCCCTTCGACTGCAGGTGACAGTAGCTCATGATCGTACCGCGTTGTACACGCGTGTTCTCGTAGCACCCACCTTCGGCATTCCAGCACGAGTCGATTGGTGGGTTCCAACCGCAGTTGTGCGTATGCGACGAGCCGATGTTATGTCCGAGCTCGTGCGACGTTACATCGATGTCCCAGATGTATCCGCCGGCTGGGAAGTTCACACGTCCATCGACGCCACTCACGTTGTAGCCATATCCACCACAGAGCACCCCTACCCAGGCAAGTCCGCCACCGCCCTCGCCGGAGAGCAAACAGGTGATCGAGCGCTGCACGTGCTGCATGTTGGCGCTCCAGTGTTCACGGATGCGACCAAGCTTTGCGCCGATATCACCAGGATATGGGTCTGTGGTTGTAAACACCCGCAGATATGGAACACGAATGACGACGTTTGCATCGCGCTCATACACGATGGCACATGCGCCCGCGATTGCAATCGCCGATGATGCAGCAACGGAGAGGTTACTGCCAAGGTTCTTGTAAAACGATTCCGTACAGTCGAGCGCCAGCTGCAACGCATACGGCGTTGCGTTCAATGTCACATCAGACAGCTTAGTGCGGAACTCGTTCGATCCCGAAGCGATGGCGAAGATCGAATCGGCACGATGTTGATTTCCAGGAAGCGTCTCCGCAGAACACTGCCGGGGTTGTCCGTCGCCAGGACGCATCTCGTAGACTACGTGCGATGCCATACGACCAGGAATCACCGTGTCAGGAGCGATCAGGATGCGGCGAACGCCCCCTGCCTCCGGAAGATCAATGTAGCCGATCACGTGCGAGTCGAATGCCGCGAGGAACACGGTCGAACGTGCCCGTCCACGGATCGTGCCGCGCACGAGGGCGTGGTCGATCATGGTCTGGGCAACATCACCCTGCTCGCCATGCGCGATGAACTCTGCATCCGCCGTAAACAGGTCGAAGGTTGTCCCGTCGATCACCAAATCGCCTTCCGACGATGGGATCACGATCGTATGTGTTGCACCCTGCTGAAGGGCGGCAACGAACGATGCGGGCGGACGGACGACGGTTGCCCCTGGAGGCAGCGTGGCGGCCGTCCGGAGGTCATTCTCACGTCCTTGCGAGAACCGCAGCTGTCCAACTGCAGTAGTTGTACAAAGCACGACGCACATGAAACACGTCGCAGCGATCGAGAAGAGTCGGTTCATACCAATCGGTCCCAGATTGATGAGCAAACAATATAGCGCGGTGCTTTCCATCCTCTGGCGGATATTTGAAGATGTTGTCTCTCTTCGACGCCGCATCAGAACCCGGATCCACCGACCGCGCAGAGCGAGCCGCGCAGCTGCGCGAGCTCATCCGGCACCACGACGTGCTGTATTACCAGCACGCACAGCCGGAGATCACCGACCGTGCGTACGATGCATTGTTACAGGAGCTCATCGATCTCGAGACCGCCCACCCCGAACTCCGCACCATCGATAGTCCAACGCAACGCGTTGGCGGGGCACCGATCGCGGACTTTGTCACCGTCGAGCATCGCACGCCAATGCTCTCGCTGGCAAACAGCTACACGCGTGACGAGGTGCTGGATTTCGACCGACGTGTGCGAGAAGGTCTGGGCATCGACAGCGTTTCGTATGTCTGCGAATTGAAGTACGATGGCGTAGCAATGTCGCTCATGTACGAGAACGGCGTTCTGGTGATGGGTGCAACGCGAGGCGATGGCGAACGCGGCGACGATGTAACGGCGAACGTGCGGACGATTCGATCGATCCCCCTTTCGCTTGCCACGTCAGACATTCGCAATGCCGTTGTGCGGGGCGAAGTCTACATGCTCGAGAAGACCTTCCTCGAGATCAATCAGCGCGCGGAAGAAGCAGGCGATAAGCTTTATGCGAATCCGCGCAACCTCACCGCCGGCACACTCAAGCAAAAGGATTCAGCCATGGCTGCATCACGCAAGCTCGAGTTCGTTGCCTATTACATCGAAACGTCGGATCGCACAATCACAACACATGCCGACAGCATCACGACGCTCGCAGAGATGGGATTTGTCACGGGGCGAGCAGTGCAGACATGCGCAACGATCGACGAGGTGTTGCAGTTCATCGATCGATGGGATTCCGAACGCGATACATTGCCATTCCAAATTGACGGCATCGTTGTAAAGGTCAACACCATTGCGCATCAACGCGAACTGGGCGCTGTGGCACGTTCCCCACGTTGGGCGTTCGCCTACAAGTACGAGGCGCAGAAGGCACGCACGACGTTGCTCGACATCACGCTGCAGGTTGGACGCACCGGCGTTGTTACTCCGGTTGCAGAGCTACAGCCCACGCTACTTGCTGGTTCAACGATCTCGCGCGCAACGTTGCACAACGAAGATTTCGTGCAGGAGCTTGGACTGTGTGTTGGCGATACGGTAGTCATCGAGAAAGGGGGCGATGTAATCCCCAAGGTGAGCGGTGTCGACACATCCGCTCGTGCTGATGATGCCCAACCGTGGTCGATGCCACACCACTGTCCGTGTCCGCGCAATGCTGCGCTGCACCGACCCGAAGGCGAGGCCAACTGGTACTGCGACGATGGTCAGTGTCCGTGGCAACTCCGACGTCGATTGGAGCACTTTGCCTCGCGTGATGCGATGGATATCGACGGACTCGGCGAGCGGGCGATCGATCAGTTCATCACGGCAGGACTTCTCACATCGATCGCAGATATCTATACACTTGCCAAACGTCGTGACGACATCCTCCAGCTCGATCGCTGGGCACCTAAGAGTGTCGACCGACTGCTGGCAGGGATTGAAGCAAGTAAGAACCAACCCTACGCACGCGTCTTGTTTGCCCTGGGCATCCGCTTCGTTGGTGAAGGTGTCGCGAAGATTCTCGCGCGTGCGTTTCCATCGATCGACATGCTGCTCGCTGCCACACACGAACAACTCACGTCGGTACATGAGATTGGCAGCGCAATCGCAGCATCGGTGATTGAATTCGCAGCTGACCCCGCAGCACGTGCTCTGGTGGCTGACCTGCGAGCAGCTGGACTTCAGGTTGAGGGCCAGGCGCCTGCGTTGCTCTCGAATGCATTCGAAGGGAAGACCTTCGTCGTCACTGGCGAGCTCACGTCGATGTCGCGCAATGAAGCGCACTCGGCCATCGAAGCCCGCGGCGGTAAGGCCGCAGGCTCAGTCAGCAAGAAGACAACCTACGTCGTCGCTGGAGCCAACGCTGGAAGCAAGCTCACAAAGGCCACGGAGCTTGGCGTGCCCGTTCTCGATGAGGACGCGTTTAGAAGTTTGCTAGAGACCAGTTAATGCCGATGATCAACTGATTGCGCAACTGCGTGGCCGGACCAACTGTACCGTCGTCGCGAACCACTGGAATGCGATCGTTGTAGAACACATCGGTAAGAAGCGATACGTTCAGCCAGCTGTTGACCTTCATCAGGAATGCGTTCTCCACCGTGATCACCCACAGCGCAGGCGTTTCGTACGGCATAAAGGCATTGAATCGTCCGCGCCAACGGACATTCTGCACCATCTCCCAATCGAGCGTTGCATTGACAACGGCACCGAAGTCGGTGCGCGACCGTACACCCGGCGCAAGACCGTATGCACCGAGACCACTCGCGATGCCATGCTCGATAATGCGGTCATTCCCCACGAATGTCGACCGCGTAGAAACTGGAGCTACCAGCAGCTTGAACTCCGACACTGGGACGTACTCGAGACCGAGCGCGCCCGTAAGGTATGCGGGAGCGAGGAAGTTCGAAATCTCAAGGAAGTCATTCGTGGATGTATCAACCACGTTATAGTTGCGTCCAGTATAGAACTGCGTCCGGAACTCCATAAATCCAGCCCACTTAAAGTGCTTGGACTGACGCAGTGCGGCGCGACTGGAGAAGATGATACGGTCGTCGTTTTTGCGGAAGCTCTCCGAACCAAGCTTGGCCAGACCATATCCGAGTTCAATGTCGTTATCCCAGGAAAATCCATTGGTCGCATAGTCCAACGAACCAAGCATTAGCAATCGAATCGAGACGGCGTCTTGACCGCCCCCTGTCCAGTTATTGAGCTGAACAGTGCTAAAACCCGCGCCCCAGGTGGTTCGCCACTTCCACGGGATCGAATCGGCTACGAGCTCAGGGACTTTTGCCAGGGAGTCAACGGTAATCTTCGCGTCGATTTGGGCTTGGCTGGTGATGGATGCAGATAGGGCGACAATGATGCACAGAACCAACGCGCGCATGCAGACTCCGGCGGTGATAATGAGTGGTGAATTCACGACAAAGATAGCCAACCGAGAGCCTTCCCATAGGGCGATCCGCCGTAACTTTGCGGCATGAAGATTCTCGTCTGCCTCCTGCTGGCTGCCACCTCTGTTGCGGCCCAAGTTTCAACGACTGTCGTTGATGGTTTGCGCACAAAAGCTGTGCGATTGATCGCGTACACAAACTGCACTGCAGTCCCTGCTCCTGGTGAGAAGATCGACTCCGCAGTGATCGTCGTGCGTGGTGAGCGCATCATTGCCGTTGGCAAGAATGCTGCGATCCCGAAGGGCGCGGAAGTGCGCGACTTGCACGGCGCTTGGGTGTATGCTGGATTTGTCGAGCCATACCTCGACGTGCGTTCACTTGCCGGTGGATCGAATGCCGGCGCAGCACGTGCCGGTGGCTGGGACGAAGACGAAGGACCTGGCATTCCGGCACAGCAAGGAGCTCGCTATTGGAACCAAGCCATCCGTCCTGAACGTCGCGCAACGGAAGATCTCGCGATTCGCGGTGATGCCGAGCGTGAGTGGACAAAGCGCGGATACGGTGCAGCTGCTGTTGCAGTGCATGACGGAATCATGCGCGGCTCTGCCGCAGCAGTGCTCCTTCGCGAGGGGGCTGCAGCAACAACGGTCATCGCTGATCAGCCATACCATGCGATGTCATTCCGCAAGGGCTCATCGAAGACGCCATACCCATCGTCGCAAATGGGCAGCATCGCTCTCATCCGTCAAGCACTCTATGATGCAGACTGGTACGGCAAGGCACACACTGCTGCGTCACGCGGCACAATGTCTACACCACCAGAGTTCAACATTTCGCTCCAAGCACTTCGATCATTGCGTGATGCACGCACACCAGTGATTGTCGAGACGCAAGATGAACACGACATCGCACGTTGGAATGCGATCGCACAAGTGTTCGACCTACCACTGGTCTACAAGGGCACTGGCACGGAGTTCCGTCGTCTTGTTCAGATCGCTGGAATGAAGCCATCGCTGATCCTGCCGTTGACCTTCCCAGAAACGCCAGATATGCGCGATCCGATCTCGGCGCGCGAAGTTCCTCTCACTGACCTGATGAACTGGTATTGGGCTGCAGACAATCCGCGCTTGCTTGATTCAATGGGCGTGCGTTTCGCATTTACGACCGACGGACTGAAGGATCGCAATGCGATGCTTGCACGCGTGCGCGAGTGCGTCGACCGCGGTCTGCGCGCTGATGCAGCGCTTGCAGCACTCACCACAGAGGCCGCGCGCCTGGCAGGCATTGCCGATCGTGTCGGCAAGATCGAACGTGGCTACTACGCGAACCTCGTTATCATGTCGCACCCGCTGTTCGATGCGAAGAGCGAGATGCAACGCGTGTTGGTTGCTGGCAACGAAACAACCCTGGTTCAGCGCGCAGACATCGACATGCGCGGTCACTGGACGATGACATCATCGTTGCTTCCTGGCGGCAAGGCCGTCAAGGTTGCCATCACAGGCACTGCAGAATCACCGAGTGTCGAGATCAAGCGCGACTCAACATCGATCGCATCATCATTCGCACTGAGTGGCAAGCGTGCACGCCTGACAATGTCGTTTGATACGCTGGCAGCACTCGGAACGGTTCGCTCGGCATTCATTGCTGATAGCGTATTGATCAACGGCGACCTCCTTGCACAAGATGGACGTACTGCTCCATTCGTGTTGCGTCGCGACTCAACGCTTGCTACACCTGCGAAGCAGCGCACTCCGGCTGCACCTGTCGCGGCACGTCGTGCACTCCCACAACAGCTTCCACTCGGTCCGTTTGGCCTTACCTCGCAACCAGCACAACGCAACGTAGTACTCCGCAATGCAACAGTGTGGACGTCTGCCGCTGCAGGCATCATGGAGAACACTGATGTAGCGATGTCGAACGGAAAGATTGTGGGTATTGGCAAGGGGCTCCGCGGCGACACGACCATCGATTGCACAGGCATGCACATCACTCCTGGCATCATCGATGAGCATTCGCACATCGCAATCTCTCGCGGTGTCAACGAAGGCACGCATGCTGTTACAACCGAAGTACGCATCGGCGATGTGCTGGATCCGGATGACGTCAACATCTACCGTCAACTTGCCGGCGGTGTTACAGGAACACACCTTCTGCACGGTTCAGCGAACCCAATGGGCGGTCAGCTCCAGTACATCAAGACCCGCTGGGGTACTGACGCTGAAGGACTCAAGGTTGCGGGTGCTGTACCAACCGTGAAGTTCGCACTTGGTGAAAACGTAAAGCAGGCAAACTGGGGCGACCGTTTCACGGTACGCTATCCTCAAACGCGTATGGGCGTTGAGCAGATCATGCGCGATGCATTCCGCACTGCGCGCGAGTACGAGCGTGAGCGCGCTGTGAACGATCCATCAAAGCCAGTGCGTCGCGACATCCAGCTTGATGCGCTCGTGGAAATCCTCAACAGCAAGCGCAACATTCACTGTCACTCCTATGTGCAGAGCGAAATCCTCATGCTGATGCGTCTTGCAGAAGAGTTCGGATTCCGTGTGCACACATTCACGCACATCCTCGAAGGCTACAAGGTTGCCAAGGAAATGGCAGCCCACGGCAGCGGTGCATCATCATTTGCCGATTGGTGGGCGTACAAGTTCGAAGTGTTCGATGCGATTCCAGAGAGTCCAGCCATCATGACTGAGAACAAGGTGTTGGTATCGATCAACTCTGATGACGCCGAGATGGCACGTCGTCTCAACCAAGAAGCTGCAAAGAGCGTGAAGTATGGCGGCATCAGCGAAGAAGAAGCACTGAAGTATGTCACCATCAATGCTGCGAAGCAGATGGCCAACGACGCAAACACTGGCAGTCTCGAACTTGGAAAGGATGCAGACATCGTTGTGTGGAGCGGCAATCCACTGTCGAACATGTCGCGTGTTGAGCGGACGTTTGTTGACGGACGCATGTACTTCTCGCGCGACATCGATCAGCAACTCCGTGTACGCGACGTAGAACTCCGTCGATTCCTCGAGCAAGAGGCACTTCGTTCGGCTGCCGGCGGCGCATCAACCGCTTCTGGTGGACGTGCCCCGCGTCGCGAATATCACTGCGACACTGACGACGATGAAATGTCTGGCGCACTGGAAGGACGATGATCGTCCTTCCACCATCTGACATCGTTCGACAGCCGCTCACACGAGCGCTTCTTGACGGAACATATGGGCTTGAGCAACGTTTCCCGCATCGCTCAATTACGCGCGAACTTTGTACGCTCCGTGCAAAGCACGGAGCCTCGCGTCCACGTCTGTGCGATCTCGTCACGTCATCGATGCGACATCTTGAGCTGTCAACCGCGCAGCACACTGCAGTAGAGCTGCTTGGCAATCCACATAGCGTTGTGGTGGCCACTGGACAGCAGATCGGACTCCTTGGGGGTCCGATGTATACGCTCTACAAGATTGCCAGTGCAGCAGCTACAGCACGCGACATTCACGCATCGCTCGATGTGCCAGCAGTTGCGGTGTTCTGGCTTGAAGACAATGATCACGACGCAGCCGAAGCAAGCACAGCGCATCTGGCTACGAACGACGGCATCGAGTCGGTCACTGCGTGGGACGGAACAGATCCACGGCGACCTGTGTCATATCGCAATCATACAGCAGGCGAATCCGAAACAATTGCATCTGCAATCACAACGCTAGCCGGACAGTACGCTGAGGACGTTCGGCAGCGCTACGGCGCCGCGTAC
>JAURNF010000099.1 GCA_030830285.1 Candidatus Kapaibacterium sp. | reverse complement strand
GCCAACTCCGGGAACGACCTTATCAGTCACGGTCTCGCCCCGTTGAAGAAAGTGATAGGAAGCCGTGATGTGATCTGCCTGCGACGTACGAGCTCGACTCAACAAGTTGTAGACGATGTCGTTGTAGGCGCTATCCAGATGTGGATCCTCGGCACTCACCACGGCGGAATACACAGCAAGCAGAGAGTCATGCACTGCCCACGAATATCCTTCTGTCCGCTTCAGCTCACCGTTGTACCGCGACAGTCGTTCGCGGAGCCCGTCCGTGCCACAGCTGCCCACAAGGACAACAACGCAGCATAGCCGGAAGAGTCGGATAGGAAGTGTCCACTTCGTGATCATGGTGGCAGTAAGATCGGACGTTGTTACAACCGCTCGGCAATCGTTGATTCGGCAACTCTGCAGAGTTTGCCGGTGGTGCGTCCTACCGAGCGGAGGTCCTTGGATGCTTCCTCAGAGGTGGGGTAGTAGCCCACAACCACAACGAAGGAGTCCTCGGTGCTGTTGTCGATCGCCAGGCGCGCACGGCTATAGGTCCTTCGGAGAAGTTCTACGCGTTGCTCAGCTAACTCACGGTCAGCATACCGCTCTACCTCGATCGTAAAGCACACCCGCGTCGTGTGATAGTCATCCTCGATGTCGAGACTCGTGGGAGCGTTATTGACCGAGATGGTGCGTTTGCCAGCAATCGAATTTGCTGCTTCTGAGTGATCGATATCGTCAGAAGTTGGTGACTGTTTTGTGACAAACGTCTGATTGAATGCTGTCGACGGTGCTGTCATTGCTCCGCCATCGTCAGTGTTGGTCAAAAGATCTACAATACCCATCAAGGCATCGACCTGCCGTGCGATATCGGCTTCGAGCACAAATCCATCGGTATTCTGCAGTGCGTCCAAGCGACGTGTGGCTTCATCGATCTGCCGGTCGCGCAACGCCACCACCACGGCACCAATCGCCGCAAACTGACCCTCTCTGGTATAGATGCCCACAGCTTCAACAATTCGGTCGTACTGCGCAACCGTCCACGGCTGACGCTCATAGTCGTGTTCTGCTGTCTTGTACATCTGCATCGCTTGATCGAATGCCTCAGCATCCAATTCGCTGAGTGTAGCGCGCTTAACAGACGGTGTGCCAGCAACGGCCATCGATACGCCGAAGCCTGAGAAGAACACAAACGTGGCGAACGTGATTGCCAGTACGGAGGTGATGTTTATGCGAATCATGATGAAGACCAATGAATATGAATGAGTGCATCAATGAACTGATGCAACTTCATGTTTCATCACGAAAACGTCACTAATGAGAAAAGGGGTAGAGGTGGGGGTGATCACAGGAGACGATCACTACCCCTTTTCTACATACCGATCATTCTGTGAATATCTCTCACCTTCGCTGCACAGCGGAGCAGTGCTTGATGCAACGGCCTGCCTCTGAAACCATCTACCATGTTTGGAGGACGTGATGAAGCTGATTATCACAGTACTGGTGTTTATGGGTACTGTTCTACAAGGACTGGCAAGTGAATTGCCAACGTATCGCTGGCGGCAGATGCGAATGCAGGATGAGGTACAGCAGTTACCTATAACGTACTCACCGAGTGCTCACAATCGACGCGGAGGAATGGTGTACATACTTGATCGGCTTTCTGCTGACAAGCAGGTATACGCAATCGATCTCGAGACATTTGTCATTGAACAAGTGAATAGTGTCGGTGCATTGCCTGAGCGTATTGACATGTACACGTATGAGTCTGAGAATCAACGTGTTATCGTAGGTCGATCGGGCCGAGACGCTCTCTACACACTTGAGCTCGCCGGAGATATGGAGTGGAAGATGTCATACCCTGGAACGTTCGATTCAGAATCATACGGTGCGTATCTCTATTGGAATACAGCAACAAGCCGACCAGCATACTTTGGCGGCTATGGGGTGTTCCGAATGAAAAACTGGGTTTGGGAGCACGATGGTGCATCGTGGAGTAACGTACTGCCAGATAACAACCAGTGTGAGCCACCCAAACGTGCAGACTATAGCCGAATGATTCTGGGCGATCCTGCGAATCACGAGATTTTCATCTATTCTGGAGAGGGGAGTTGCTCAGGCGATCAGCGACAGCAGTGTAGCGAGGGTCTGGCATGGGGTGGCAGCAGCTTCTGTTGGTTGCGCGATATCTGGCGCTTCGACTATGAGAACAATACGTTTACTGAGGTCCTACCACGTTCGACCACTTCCTACGACGTCGAAGGCGTTATGGGTTACGACTATGAACGGTCGCGATTCGTATTGATACCACTGTTCGACCCAACAACGTATGCTGAAGGGGATACCCTTGCCGATCTCAGCTCGTTACTGGTGTTGAATGATGGTGCATCAGAGTTTCAGCGGATAGATGTTGGTGGCGAGGTCCCGCCCGCCCGTACCATGGCAGAAATCCGGAATGCAGCAGTGTACTATGATGAACGAAATGATCGATACGTTCTATTTCGCGGTGATGGCATCTGGGTATTAGAAGAACAGCACGTCGACCCCTGTATCACTTCAGCCGACTCCATCCTTGGCTATCGTAACACCGAAACACATCAGGTGGTGACGTATGCCCTTCGGAACAAGCCAGAACTGTCGTATCAATGGTTTGCTACGGGTGGCTACCTATTGGGTGAAACAACGAACCACTTCTGTGATGTGATTTGGGGATACGATGACACCGGCTGGGTGTGCTGTGAGGTGCGTGATGATTCCAGTTGTCTGGATACGCTTTGTATCAACATTGCCATCCAGAATGGCACTACTGGCGGTATCGCTCAAGGTGAGGGGGCTGATCGCATCATGTCCGTGCGGCCCAATCCAACCGTGGATCTCCTCACCGTGTCGTCCGTGGAAGCAACGGATGCGACGGTGTACGACCTCGTTGATGTAACGGGTCGTATCGTGCGTCAGGCGCATGGCAGGCATGTCACACTGAGCACGGAGAACATCCCTGCCGGTGTGTATCACCTGATGATGAAGGATGGTAAGGGGCTCGTGCAGGCCATCGAGCGCGTGGTGGTGCAGCGATAGGGCAAGCCCCCTTCACCACATCCCATCAAGCGACTACACCAAAAGATCAAAATGAAGAGGATTGTAAGTAACGCAGAATGAAATG
>JAURNF010000098.1 GCA_030830285.1 Candidatus Kapaibacterium sp. | reverse complement strand
TAGCGGTATCTGTAAGGGCCTGCATCTGCTTGCCGCGTTGCTCGAGCTCAGCAACTGAGCGGCGAAGCGCCGCAGCAAACCCAACGATCAAGGCCACCGGCTCGGTACCCGCACGGCGGTTACGCTCTTGTCCGCCCCCTAGTTGATGCGCCTTGAAGTCGATACCCTTCCGAATAAACATTGCACCCACGCCCTTGGGTCCGTGGATCTTGTGCGCCGAAAAGCTGGCGAAATCCACGCCGAGCTGTTGGACATCAAACCGGATTTTCCCGAGCGTTTGCACGGCATCGCTGTGTAGGAGTGCATCTGGGGCCGCAGCACGAAGTTGTTCTAGCGGTTGGATTGTTCCTGTCTCGTTGTTGGCGTGCATGAGCGAAATCAATGTTCGCGCATCATTGAACGCCGCAGCGTCATCAGGTCGGTAGCGGCCGTCGGCATCAACACACAGCACATGGTGACCGTATCCTTGGGCAGCCAGTTCTTCCGAGGGGGCTAGCACTGCATGGTGTTCGATACTGCCGACCACCACACTGTCCACCAATCCGGATTCGCGGCATGCACTCATCAGAACGCTGTTGTTCGACTCTGTTCCACCACTGGTAAAGGTGATCTCAGCGGGATGAGCATTGATAAGTCCGGCAACCTCTGTCCGTGCCTTCTCGACAACCACGCGGGCGCGACGTCCAAGCGCGTAGATGCTTGACGCATTTCCGTACTCATGACGCATCCACGGGAGCATTTCCTCGAGGACGGCCTCATCCAGCATGGTGGTGGCGCTATTGTCGAGGTAGATCACGTTGCCCGTCCGTAACCCTTGTACACATCAAACTTGGCGCTATAGAGCACGATGTTTAAGTCGGTATCCCGAAGTGTGCCACCTGATGGTGACAGATAGAACGTAGCCGTGCGCTCTGTCACGTGCTTTGCCAGGAGCCCGTCTGCGTCGACATAGAACTCCACAAGCTTGTATCCGAGGTGCTCTCGCGCAGTTGTCGCCTGCTCGATCAAGTGTTCGGGCGTGTAGATGCGCAGATCCGGTGCGATTTCACTCATGCAAGTCTCACTATTGCGAATATCTCGTTGGGGTGCCACGAAGTTACAGAGTATTTTTGCAGGCTTAGACGCATGAGCGGCACCAAACGTTCATGATGCACGTCATCGCCCGCTGATCCTCACAACCCGATACTACCATGCTCAAGTTTCTGCAGTCTGTCCTTGGTGGCTCAAAGCACGAAAAGGACGTCAAAGCGCTCCGTCCAATTGTTGATGAAATCAACGAGCATTTCGCCTCGTATGCGTCACTGAGTGATGACGAGCTCCGCGCAAAGACGGGTGAGTTTCGCGAGCGTATCCAAGCGTCGGTGAAGCATCTTGTGGAAGAAGTTGAGGCAATCCGCGAGCGACTCCGCACAGATGCCGAGATGGAGCATGCCGAGCGCTCGGACCTCTATGCGCGCATCACTGCGAACGAGCGCGAACAATTCGAGACCATCCAAGCGACGCTGAACGAATTGCTCCCAGAAGCATTCGCAGCAGTGAAGGACGCTTGCCGTCGCCTTGTTGGACACAAGTATTTGGTGGTAGGCACTGAGCACACATGGGACATGGTTCCTTATGATGTTCAGCTGATCGGCGGAATGGTGCTTCACCAGGGTAAGATTTCGGAAATGAGTACTGGTGAAGGTAAGACGCTGGTGTCGACGCTTCCGCTGTATCTCAATGCGCTTGCAGGACGTGGTGTTCACCTCGTAACGGTGAACGACTACCTGGCGCGACGCGACCGTGAGTGGATGCGTCCGATCTTCGACTTCATGGGTGTGACAACTGGCTGCATTCAATCAGAGATGCGTCCGGACCAACGTCTTGAGCAATACGCTTCAGACATCACATGGGGCACAAACAACGAATTCGGTTTCGACTATCTCCGCGACAACATGGTTACCGATGCTGCCGACATGGTGCAGCGCGGACATTGGTTTGCGATTGTTGATGAGGTTGACTCTGTTCTGATCGACGAAGCGCGTACGCCGCTCATTATCTCGGGTCCGGTCACTGCTGGCTCAACCGAACAAGCATTCGTCGAAATGAAGCCACGCGTTCAACGCCTCGTTGACGCACAAGCACGTCTGGCCAACAGCATTGTTGCTGAAGCAGAAAAGCTTCTCGCGACAGGATTCAAGGAAGATCGTGTTTCGGCTGGCGTCAACATCCTGCGTGCATATCGTGGCATGCCTAAGCAAAGCAAGCTCTTGAAGATGCTTCAAGATCCAGACACGCTGAAGCTCATGCGCGACACGGAACTTGACTACCTCAGGGACCAAGGCCAACGCATGTCGATCATCGACAACGAGCTGTACTTCACCGTCGATGAAAAGAACCACCAGATCGACATCTCTGACATGGGTCGCGATCTGCTCAGCACGTCGCAAGAAGATCCTGAGATGTTTGTGATCCCAGACATCGCATCACAGATGAGTGCACTCGAGGGTGATGCGTCGCTCTCTGCTGAAGAGAAGACGCTTCGTCGTGACGAGTACATGCGCGTGTTCTCCGATCGTTCGGATCGCATCCACATCATCAACCAGCTCTTGCGCGCCTACACACTGTATGTGCGCGACGACGAGTACGTAGTTGCTGATGGCAAGATCAAGATCGTCGACGAATTCACAGGTCGAATCCTCGAGGGACGTCGCTATTCCGACGGACTCCACCAGGCGATTGAAGCCAAGGAAGGCGTCTTCGTTGAGCAGGACACACAGACGTTTGCAACGGTGACATTGCAGAACTACTTCCGTCTCTACCATAAGCTCGCTGGTATGACGGGAACTGCTGAGACCGAGGCCGGTGAGTTCTGGCAGATCTATGAACTCGATGTTGTGGTGATTCCAACGAATCGCGGAATCCAGCGCAAGGACATGGACGATAAGATCTTCCGTACTAAGCGCGAGAAGTATAACGCAGTTGTCGAGGCTGTGCAGCAAGAGCTCACGAAGGGTCGCGCTGTACTCGTCGGCACAACAAGCGTCGAAGTTTCTGAGCTTCTCTCGAAGATGCTCAAGCGAGCAAACGTGAATCACAACGTGTTGAACGCCAAGCAACACCAGCGAGAAGCTGAAATCGTAGCAAATGCTGGTCGCCGCGGCGCAGTGATGATCGCAACGAATATGGCGGGTCGTGGTACCGACATCAAGCTGGATCCAGATGTACGTGAAGCTGGCGGTCTTGCCATCATTGGTACGGAACGTCACGAAGCACGTCGCATCGACCGCCAGCTGCGCGGTCGTGCCGGACGTCAGGGTGATCCAGGATCGTCGCAGTTCTTCATCTCGCTGGAAGACGATCTGATGCGCCTTTTCGGCGGCGAGCGCATTGCGGCCGTCATGCAGCGTCTGAAGGTTCCAGATGGCGAGCCGATTGAAAGTGGTCTCGTCACGAAGAGCGTTGAGAACGCACAGAAGAAGGTTGAGTCAAACAACTTCGGCGTTCGTAAGCGCCTTCTTGAGTACGACAACGTGATGAACCAGCAGCGCGAAGTGGTTTACGACCGTCGTCGTCATGCGCTAATGGGCGAACGCCTTCGTAGTGAGATCATCGAGTACGTTCGTGAGCTGGCCGAAGGTTGGTACGACGAATATCACAGCAGCGGCGACGTTGAGGCACTCCAGAACGAAGTGCGCGTAACGATGCTCTGTGATGTTGTCCTCTCACAGAACGAGTTTGCTTCGCTCAAGCGCGAAGATGTTGTTCAGCGCATCGTGGATGCAGCCGAAGAGTACTACGATCGCAAGGAAGCGTTGCTCGGACCAGACTTCATGGGAGCACTCGAGCGTGTGGCAGCACTTCGCGCAATCGACGACGAGTGGCGCGATCACCTTCGCAGCATGGATGATCTGAAGGAGGGTATCTACCTTCGCGCGTACGGACAGAAGGATCCGATCCTTGAGTACAAGCAAGAAGCATACAAGGTGTTCCTTGAGTTGGTTGCACAGATCAACAAGGCAACCGTTGCATTTGCATTCAAGTACTACCCACAGATCACCGAACAACAGCGCCAACAGCAGCAGCGCGCAGAACAAGCTGCTCAACAGGTGGCGGTTCAGCGCGAGGCAACAACAACAGCATCGCTCCCGCCGTTGCGTTCGTCTG
>JAURNF010000097.1 GCA_030830285.1 Candidatus Kapaibacterium sp. | reverse complement strand
GTCAACTCCTCGATGCGAAGTGTGTACCAACGGCGCATGGATGCTGTTGAATCACGATGATACTCATCAAAGTTCGTGTCAAGCATCACGAAGGCAATCGAATCGATCACAATCACATAGTAGCGATGCTGCATGCTTGGAAAGCGCGTCGACATGTTCTCGAGCATCACGCGATCCATACCGAAGTATTCGTGGTTGCCCAGCAGCGGAAACACGGGGATGTTCGCTCGTTGTACCGGACGCATGATGCGATCGAAGAAGAGCCAGTCGTCTTGACTATCGCCCTTGAACACCTGATCGCCCAACAACACGAGCGCAGACGGCTTCGAACGAACAACTTGGCGGACAAGCATACTGTGCATCGTGTTTCGCTCACGCCATACTTCGAAGATGCTCGTACGTTGCTGATCACCAACTACGGCAATCGTCACTGCATCGGTCGGGATGTATTGCTGATACGGAGACGGCGAGCGTAGTGCTGTGGTGCAGGCAATCAGTCCTGATACACACAACACCGCTATCAGTATGCCACGTAACACTATTCAGTCCACACAACTTCAAACACCAAGTACGACATCGTCGCGACAATTCCACTATGACTCAGCATGAGCGCTATATCGGGCCAGACATCAGACATCCCAACATCCGCCATTGCCAAGAGTGTTGCGTTCATACCCGGCATGATCAATGGGATGAGAACCGGAAACGATAACACGGGCAGCAGTGGACTGCGTGTTCCAGCTGTAGCAACGATCGCAGATGTAATCGTGATCACCGTGGCAAGTCCGATGCTACCGACCAAGAGCACGAGGAAGAGAATCCACGGAGATGCGATCTGGATTGTACCGATGAACACCACAAAGAGCGCGAGAACAGCAAGGTTCGATATCGTCGCAATGATGGTATTGCTGATCAGCTTCCCAAGAATCACTGCAGTTGATGGCGCACTCAGCTGTAGGTAGAGCGCGGTGCCGCGTTCGGCCTCGCTGATAAATCCACGACCGAGTCCAGACATGGCGGTAAAGAACATCACCACCCATAAAACACCTGCTGCTACAGGACGATGTAGTTGCTCATCAGCCGTTGCAAAGGCAACAAGCGCAACAGAGGTAACAACGAACAGTGCAACCGCTGTGATACCATACCGTGTGCGAATCTCACTGCGGAGATCTTTCAGCACAACGGCTCTCAATGATTGCGCGAGCGACATATTCTAGAATCGGAATCGAAGTCCGAGGTTGAGTCCGAACCGCTGCGACGTCCATGTGCCATCTGTTGACATTTGCGACAACCACCGCGTGTACATTGCTTCTGCAAACACCGATGCTCGGAACGTTACAGGATACGAGAAGCCGAGTCCGCCGTACACGCCGTAGTTAAACGACGCCAGACTACTAACTCCGTCATTCGAAACCGACTGCGTGCGTTCACCATTCGAATACGTCCAGTTTGATGGACGGAGAATGGTTCGCTGAATGTCTGCACTGGTTCCAAGCAGGAGCGATGCATGCACACCAGTTGAGAAGTAGAAGTAGCGGTGTGGGAACCATTCAATCCCAACTCCAACCTGCACCAGCGGCGACGTTACGCGAAGTGTTGTTGCTTGTTGATACGACACAACACGTTGCGCAATCGAATCAAACACGGGCGTAATGGTGCTGTCTGGCGACAACAGCATTCCACCTACTGATGTAACACCAAGGCGTGCATTCACGACGAGGTCTTGTGCGAATCGGCGTCCGACAAGTGCGCTACCGCCTGCATACGAGCCAACCGACGTTTGATTGAATGGCAGTTGAGCAACGCCAACCGATGGCAACCGTGCATCTACATCATGGAACATGGTACCGGTAGAGAAGAATGCTCCAACCATCCACGCCCCCTCCGACGCACACATCACGTCTGTGCCTTCGTTGAGCATATACGCGTAGCGTTCGCTGCGACTATCAAACACGTAACAGATGGTTACATCGCTCGTGTTTCCTGCAACGTCCTCTGAGCGCAGCACGACTCGTCCAGCTTGTCCGCCTACAGACTGTCGGATGCGAATGCCGACTTGCGGTGCACCTTCATCGATCTTTGGTATCTGTGCTGTAAGTCCATCGGCAGCAAGGACGGTAACCTTACGCAGACCCTTGTCAGTTGGACGGTCATCACGCACTGTCACCACGTAGTCATCACGAACACGCTTGCCATCTGCGACAGGTGGCAATGTGTCAACGATTGCTTTCAACTCCAGGAAGGACTGTCCGGCCATATTCCCATACGCATCGTACGCATCGCCCTTGAATCCAAACCCGTATGAATACAAGCCGAATGGCGTTTCGCTTCGAATCACGTGTGAGCCAAATGGAATTGGCACTTGTGCAATGGAGTAGCGGCTTTCGCCAAGCACTACGAACAGGACAGAATCAATCTTCCGTCCGTTGAGTCGGATCTGACCGATCGAGCTCGTCGGTGCGACAAGGTTGATGTAGTGATGCCAGTCGCCGCTGATTGGCGTCGCAATGCGATAGTCGTTCAGGAACTGTTGTGTTGGACTGACCAAGATCATCATCGGGTCGCCCACACTATCGCCATTCTTAAAGCCCTGTGCAAACTGCGCTACAAGCACTGGCTTATCAGCAGTGATCTGCACGTGACGCGAGACGTTGAGGTTTTCGTAGAACTCACCCGCGCGCATAACTGCGACAAGACGTGAGTCTTCGAACACCTTCGTTTGATCTTGCGATGCAATCACACGGAAGGTATACTTCGAGCGCTCTTTAAGCATGCCCAAATAGTAGTGCTTTCCCCATGCACTCACAGGTGGCAATTGCTCGACG
>JAURNF010000096.1 GCA_030830285.1 Candidatus Kapaibacterium sp. | reverse complement strand
CGACAAGGTGGCTACTGCGGTCACTGTCCAAGGATCAAGTCCGCTCGTCATCCTCGGTGCTTCAATTGTAGGCGGCGATACGCGCGACTTTGAGTTGTGTACTGCCGTGCTTCCAGACTCGGTTACGACGTCGGCCCCGCTGTCGCTGACAGTTTCATTCGTTCCTACCCAGATTGGCCCGCGCTCAGCTGATATGGACGTGGTCACTGGTACAGGTACAGTTCGCGTCAGAATCACAGGCAACGGTTCGACTCCGGCACTCGATGGTCCGGTGGTGATCGACTTTGGCCGACGAATCGCGAACCAGGCCATCGTCGACACGAACATCACGATTCGCGTACCATCAAGCGCATCAGGTTCGGTGTCCGTAAATACAACAACGTTAGTGGGACCACAGTCGACGCAGTTCCGCGTCATCAACGGTGGCGATTCATTTACGCTCCAGCCAGGTCAGGCGCGAACAATTACAGTGCGCTTCGAACCAACCGAGTTCGGACGGTATGCGTGCGAGCTGCAATGTCAACCTACGTCTGGACAGCCACTTCGCGTGCGCCTCTATGGTGAAGGCTCGGGCGATGGGCGCATCTCTGTGACACCTACCGTGCTGTTCTCTACCAACCCATGTAACGTCACAATTCCATCGCAAGAGATTTCGGTCAACAACTACGGTCAGGCATCGATGCAGATTTTCAGCATTGGTGTTGAAGGGGCCGATGCAGCCGAGTTTTCCGTTACGTCTGAACCACTCCCTATTCGCGTTGAACCAGGTGAAAAGAAGACATTCACTGTAGCGTTTACTCCACTCAAGAACGGTGTGAAGGACGCACGTGTTGTTGTCTCATCGAGTGCGATCAACGCACCGAACGGACGCAGCGTCACGCAGATCAGCGCACGTCGCGACAGTGTCGGCTTTGAACTCTCGCGCACACTTGTTGACTTTGCAAACGTTCGTGAAGGACAAGAACTCATCGAGCGTATTCTGTTGCTCAACACAGGCACGGTTGCGCTACGCTGGCCAAGAGCATCGGTAACCATCGGACGATTCCGCATTGAGTCGATTACACCAGAGGTAACGCAACCAGGCGAACGGTCCAACCTTACTGTACGCTTCCTTGGTGGCACAGCCGGCACAGTCTACCAAGAGTCGTACACATTTACTGACTCGATCTGTGGTACAACAGAGCAATTGCTGCTGCGCGCGAGCGTGAAGAGCTACATCGGCGCAACCCTTCGTATTGGTTCGGTTCAGACACGCATCGGACAGCAAGTTGGTGTACCCGTCTACCTCTCGAACCGTGTCAACTTCGATCGCACACCTGTGACGTCGATTGGCGCTGTTCTTCGCACGAACGGCACAATCCTCACACCAACTGGTACAACACCGCAAGGAACGTTCGAGCCAGATGGTTCGCGTCTCATTCCCGTTACAATTCCTATTCCTATTCCTCAGTCGGACTCGCTTGCTACAACATTGCAGTTCACCACATCGTGGGGTAACGATACTGTTGGCATCATCAGCGTCGACTCGCTGATCCTCGGCGATACGCTCGAGATCAGCACCGTAGCTGGCCGTGTGTCTCTGACAGACATCTGTTATCAAGGTGGAGCGCGGTTGTTCCGGAACACAGAGCTTGCAACCGGAATTCAGATTGCTCCGATGCCGGTTCGCTCGACAACCACCGTGTATGTCTCGACAATCGAACCTGGATACACCCGTGTTGAGCTCGTCGATGTAGCTGGACGTGTTGTCCAAACGTTGGTCGACAGGAATCTCTCCCCCGGCACATGGTTTGTGCCATTAGATGTGAGTGTTATACCAAACGGTTCGTACTACGTGGTTCTCTCCACCCCATCACAACGAATTGTCGAACGCATGGAGGTAGTACGATAATGAAGCATTGCATCGCACTTGTCGCTACGGCGATCCTCTCTTCCACGTGCATTTTGGCACAGTCTCCGTCCGATCAACAGCGTGTTGGCCTTTTCGGCAACTACACCTACGATATGCACGCCGCGTCATTCGGTGCCATTCCTGGCGTACCGAACTGTTGTCCGGAATTCACTGGTGGTACTGGATCAGGCATTTTTGGTGGCCTTACGTACCTCTCGCCTATCGAGACGAACCTGTTCATGGACATTCGTCTGCATTACGGCGGCTTCTCTGGTACAATGACCTCACGTCAAACGCTACCAGTGGTTACTGCCGCTGGCACGCAGACAACCGCAGAGATCGAGCACTCGCTAACATCGTCATTTACACAGATCGGTGCTGAGCCACTGATCGGATATCGCATCACGCCAGAGTTTGCTCTCCGGGCTGGTATCCTTGCAGCATACCGAATCTCCTCGACCTTTGAGCAGAAGGAGACGATGCTTCAGCCAGCGAATGCCACGTTCGAGACCGGCCGTCGCACACGGAACGAAACCGGCGGCGATCTGCCATTCGTAAGCTCTGTTGGACTGTCGTTCACAGTCGGTGCTTCGTATGATCTCCCGCTTAATGCAAATCGGACGATGTTCATCAGTCCGGAAGTGTATTACACCTTTGCACCATTCAGCATTGTCGACAACATCTCATGGACCATTAGCCACCTGCGCGCAGGTCTCTCCGTGTCGCTGATTCCACCTTCAGCAGTCGATTCGCTCGATGCATTCCAGCTCTTTGATGTTGCACGCCGCACACCGCTCCCGATTCGCGGTCAGACGAACGTATCATTCATTCCGTCGGTCACTGCTGCGGGTATTGCCGAAGACGGAACGCGCACTGGCGAACAAGCAATCAAGATTGAGCAGTTTGCATCAACACGCATTCGACCGCTGCTCCCATATGTCTTCTTCGATGAAAAGTCTCTGACGATTCCTGATCGCTATTCGCCGCTGAATTCCGAACAAGTTGATCGCTATTCACTCGACAACTTCTACAATCTTGATGCGATGGTGACCTACCATCAGGTGCTCAACATCGTGGGTAAGCGCATGCAGGACAAGCCTTCTGCAACCCTGACGCTAACTGGATTTGCTGGTGCTGATGAGCTCATGCCCGAGGCTACGCAACGTTCACAGGGCGAGGCTCGTGCCGAGAGTGTTCGTTCATACTTGGTGTCGACATGGGGAATTGATCGTTCGCGTATCACGATCGAACGTCGCGAAGCACCGTCAAATCCTTCGTCGACAACAGATGCGGAGGGTCGCGCAGAGAACCGTCGGGTCGAACTCGCATCATCGGATGCGTCTATACTTGCTCCTGTTGTATCGAGTGACACGATGCGTGTCTTTTCGCCAGCAGGCGTTCGCTTCACTCCATCGATCGACCCGCAGGTACCAATTGCCTCATGGACTGTCTTCATTTCCGAAGACGAACGGTTGATCAAGACCTTCCATGGCGAGACAGCTCTTCCTCCGTCAGTCGACTGGCGTGTGGCCGAGCAGGAAATGTACATTCCTGTAGGAGCTCGTACGATTGAGTACATGCTTGTTGCGCGCGATACAACTGGTCGTGTCGTTCCATCAGAAATGAAGGTCCTTCCAGTCAACGAAGTGACGATCGATCAGAAGCAGCGGAGTGGTTCACAGGACAAGACAATCGACCGGTATTCGCTCATTCTATTTGGTTTTGATAAGGCCGAGCTCACGTCGGAACACCGTTCTCTGATTGAAGCCGTTCGCGGTCGCATCACTCCAGGATCACAAGTACGTATCGTTGGCTATACCGACATGGTTGGTTCTGAGGAATACAATCAACGCCTTAGCCAGCAACGCGCTTCAGCGGTTGCGCAAGAACTGCGTGTCCCAAATGCCACTGTGGTCGGAAACGGCGAGCGTCTGCCGCTGTACGACAATCAACGTCCTGAAGGACGTTTCTACAATCGTACTGTCGAAATCATCGTCGAGGCACCTCGCAAGTAAATGCGAATCCTTGTTGTTAACTGGCAGGATCGACTCCATCCACAGGCAGGGGGTGCTGAGACGCACCTTCATGAGATCTTCTCACGTCTCGTCGCCGCTGGAGATCTTGTGACGCTCGTGAGTTGTGGATTTGATGGTGCACCAGCACAAGAACGTGTCGATGGCATCGATGTTCACCGCATCGGATCGCGTTCGACATTTAACTATGCGTTGCCACTCTGGTGGTGGCAGCACGGTCGGCACTTGAATATTGACATCGTCATCGACGACATCAACAAGCTGCCCTTGATGACTCCCCTGTTCATGCGTCGTCCGATCGTTGGGATCATTCATCATTTGTTTGGTGATAGCATCTTCCTGGAGGCAGGCCGACTAGCAGGGACGTACGTGCAGCTCTTTGAGAAGCGCATTCCGCGTGTCTATCGCCATGTGCCGGTCGCGGTTGTCTCTGAGAGCACCCGACAAGAGTGCATTGCTATTGGTCTGCCCGCTGGCAACCTACATGTGATCTACAACGGCATTGATACCTCGGCATTCCCAATGGCCGTCGGTGAAAAAGCGTCAGTGCCGACCATCACATCATTCGGACGACTGAAGCGGTATAAGTCGGTTGATCATATCATCGAGGCTATGCCGCAGATCCTTGCGGCTATCCCCTCGGCACGACTTGAGATTATTGGCAAAGGTGATGATCGGCCATATCTGGAGTCGCGCGTTGCTGCACTGGGACTCCAAGCGTCGGTAGAGTTCGTTGGCTTTGTGTCGAATGATGAAAAGATCCGACGTTTGCAGCGTTCCCATGTCATGGTCAATACATCCATGAAGGAAGGTTGGGGCATTACCAACCTCGAGGCGAATGCATGTGGCGTACCTGTTGTCAGTGCAGATTCTCCGGGGCTGCGCGACTCCGTTAAGTCAGGTACATCTGGTCTGTTATATGCCTTTGGCGATACCTCGATGCTTGCATCAACGATCATTCGGGTTCTCGAAGACGATTCCATGCGACAGCAGTTATCCCAGGGCGCGATTTCATGGGCGAATCAATTCACATGGGACCGAAGCGCTGAGCAAATGCGAACGCTTTGTGCTTCAGCTATTGCTATATGGCGCGAATCGTACTCATAGCTCTACTCGTGCTCCTGGGCAGCGCGTTCAGTGCGAGAGCTCAAGAGCTGCGCGACACCTACGGTCGTGACTTTTGGATTGCCGTCCCGCCGAATGACCACTCGTCCGTAGGCAATCGCGACCCCTCGATCCTCTCCGTGTTTGTCGTCTGCAACGAGTCAACAACACTACGATTCGAGTCACAGAAGCGCGACGGCACAGCGTTCAACTCGACGATCAATATTCCCGGATCTGCCGTATGGGAACTCAGGTTCTCAACGAGCGACTACGAACTTCGTGGAGTAACAACGCCTGGTGGACAATGTGTCGATTGCGAGGAACCAATCCCTTCTTCGATCCACATCACCACAACAACTGATGTAACGGTGTATGCCGTCATTCGTGACGATAACACAAGCGATGCGTGGCTTGTGTTGCCAACTGATGCGCTCGGCACAGACTATGTGGTGTCGACATTTGCATCATCGGCCGAGGCTGACACAACCTTCTTTTCACGGACATTCACAGCAGCATTTCCGAGTCAGTTCCTCGTGATAGCTACTGAAGACAGTACCAAGCTCGATGTACAGCTATCGGTTGATAGGTCGGCTCGTGCTAACGGCGACCTCCGATCCATTGAGCTCAATCGAGGAGATGCTTATCTCGTGCAGGCATACGTATCAGCGCAGCGACAGAATGATGATCTGACTGGTAGCCGTGTTCGTGCAACAAAGCCAATAGCAGTGCTTGGTGCACACTACCGTGCGCAAGTACCGATCATCACCGAGCGTGCATCGCGCGACTGTTTGGTCGAGCAGCTGCCCAGCACGGAT
>JAURNF010000095.1 GCA_030830285.1 Candidatus Kapaibacterium sp. | reverse complement strand
CATGATACAAGCCGTAGTGTTCGACCTCGACAATACCCTCGTGGATTTCATGGCAATGAAACGCCAAGCCGTGGACTCTGCGATTGCCGCAATGATGGATGCAGGCCTCAACCTGACGTATGATCAGGTGAAGAACCACATCGACAGCATCTACAAGGAACTCGGCATCGAGTACCAACAGGTATTCGACCGACTACTTACAGATGTACTCGGACATGTCGATCCCCGCATCATCTCCGCTGGCATCATTGCCTACCGCCGCGCGCGTGAGGCAGCACTTAAGCCGTATCCACACGTCACGGCCACGCTGATGCAGCTGAACCGTCGTGGGATCAAGCTTGGTATCCTGAGCGATGCGCCAACGCGTGAAGCATGGCTGCGGTTGTGCTTTATCAACTACCACCATTTCTTCGATGTGGTTGTGACCTTCGACGATACAGGCGAACGCAAGCCAAGTCCGCTGCCCTTCAAGACGGTTCTCTCACGCCTTGATGTTGATCCAAAGAATGCCCTCATGGTTGGCGACTGGGCCGAGCGTGATATGGTGGGCGCCCGCAACGTGGGCATGAAGACGGCGTTTGCAAAGTATGGCGATTCGTTTGGCAACCAGGACGTGCGTGATGTTGATTACATCCTGAACGACATCAAGGACTTGCTCGAGATCGTCGCATGATTCTGCCCGTCTACACGTACAACCACGCCGTACTTAAGCAGAAAACAGCATCGATCGGCGATATGACTGATGAGCTCGACACGTTCATCGACGACATGTTCGAAACGATGTACAATGCCAATGGCATTGGACTTGCTGCAAACCAAGTGGGCAAGGGGCTCGCAGTTACCGTGATCGACACGCAAAGTTCACGCGACGAGGATGCGGCAGCTGCCTCCGAACAGCTTGTGCTCATCAACCCTGTTATCGAAGCATTCTCGGATAACGAGGAAGAGTTTGAAGAGGGGTGTCTGAGTCTGCCCGATTTCCACGACGTTGTTATACGTCCAACGGCTATTCAGGTGCGGTATCTCGATCGCTCGATGAAGGAACAGGTCCGTGAAATTGACGGCATCCTTTCACGCGTCATGCAACATGAAATCGACCACCTCAATGGCATCTATTTCTTCGAACGCCTGAGCCCAATCCGACGAACGCTTGCCAATGGCAAACTCAAACGCATCGCTCGCGGCGACATTGAACCGGAGTATGAGATTTTCCGCGGCTAACCTCGATTAGAACACGAACCACACATTACCCTCGACAAATGAAGAACTACATCAACGGTACTTGGTCTGACTCAACAACGGGTCGCACGTTCGCAAACTTGAACCCAGCCAATAGCTCTGACGTCATAGGCATGTTCCCGTTGTCGAGCGCTGATGACGTCGCAGCTGCTGTCGCAGCCGCCTCAGCTGCATTTCGTGCGTGGCGTCTGATGCCTGCACCGAAGCGTGGCGATATCCTGCGCAAGGCTGGCGATATCTTCACACGTCGCAAGGACGAGCTCGCTGCAATCATGACCCGCGAGATGGGCAAGACGCTGCAAGAGACGAAGGGTGATATCCAAGAAGCCATCGACACGGCCTACTATGCGGCAACCGAGACACGTCGTTTGTTCGGCTACACAGCGCCGTCAGAGATGGACAACAAGATGAATATGTCGTTCCGCATGCCTATCGGTGTGTGTGGCATCATCACCGCATGGAACTTCCCTATCGCAGTTCCTTCGTGGAAGATCCTTCCAGCACTTGCTGCTGGCAACACGGTTGTGTTCAAACCGAGTGACGACTCACCTCATAGCGCAAACATCTTCGCCGAGATCCTCGAAGAGGCTGGTTTGCCAAAGGGTGTGTTTAACGTCGTGCACGGACAAGCGGAAGCTGGTTCTGCGCTGGTTGAACATCCTGACGTGAAGGTTATCGGATTCACGGGTTCCACGGCAACTGGCAATGCGATTGCTGCACGCTGCGGAGCACTCAACAAGAAGGTTTCCCTTGAGATGGGTGGCAAGAACGCCCAGATCGTCATGCCGGATGCAGACATGGATCTCGCGCTGACAGGCGTGCTCTGGGGTGCGTTTGGTACAACCGGACAGCGTTGCACTGCTACGAGCCGTCTTATCCTTCATACCGACATTCACGACGCATTCGTTGAAGAACTGAAGCGTCAAGCCACAGCAATCGTGTTGGGCAACGGACTGACGAATTCGGCTGCGCAGGTCGGACCAGTCATCAACCAACGTCAGCTCGACAAGGTGCTGTCGTATATCGACATCGGCAAGTCCGAGGCCACATGCGTGCTCGGTGGCGAGCGCGACACCACGGGCGATAACGCCAACGGATACTTCGTGAAGCCAACAATCTTCGTGGATGTCGAGCGCACCGATCGCATCTTCCAAGAAGAGATCTTCGGACCAGTTCTGAGCGTTGTTCGTGCGACATCGTTCGAGCATGCACTCGAGCTCGCCAACGACTCTGCCTACGGTCTCTCGTCAAGCATCTATACACGCGACGTCAATGCTGCCTTCACCGCCATTCGCGATATCGAGGCAGGCATTACCTACATCAACGCGCCAACCATTGGTGCCGAAGCACACATGCCATTCGGTGGTGTCAAGGGCACAGGTAACGGACACCGCGAAGGTGGGTGGACGGTGTTCGACATCTTTACTGAGTGGAAGACTGTGTACGTCGACTTCAGCGGCAAGCTGCAGCGTGCGCAGATCGACAACTATTGAGGTGTCGGCGGT
>JAURNF010000094.1 GCA_030830285.1 Candidatus Kapaibacterium sp. | reverse complement strand
GTGGTCCATTGCGGACCTTTCGGTCGTGAAACAGAAGTGCCATGCTCAAGCATGGCACTGCAAAACTATACAGTCGGAGTGTTCATGCTACGATCATGCTACGTTGTAGCGTTCTTGAAGCACTCGCGTGTGGTGCAACACGTGTCCAACCAAGATCCACGCGATAGCGTGCGGCGTACACGTACCGCCATTTGCCGTGCCGCGGCGCTGGAGATCTTCTTCGTTGAATGATGCATAGAGTGCCACGGAGGCCGCACGAACGGCAGCGAACTCATCTAACAGCGATGCCAGTGTTCGTTGATCAAATCGAGCGCTATCGACGTAGGCATTCTCATCGAAGCCCGGGAGGGGCTGCTGCTCGCCCCGTGCAATGCACAGAGCACGCATTGCAAAGATCCGTTCGCAATCGACCATGTGTCCTACAACCTCACGAACGCTCCACTTGCCTTCTGCATAGCGGAAGGAAGCCTGTTCCGGAGAGCAGTCAGCGAGCATCGCTCGCAACTCATCCGGTTGACGCGTGAATGCTTGGTCGAGGGGGCTTGCAGCCACCTGTTCGATGTACACCCCATAATACGTGGGGAATTCTCCGGCGGTGGGCGGCGTTAGCAGGTGTTGATTCATGGATACGAAGCTACTATCCCGATGCGTGTGGTAGCGCAATTACCGTAACTTTGCGATGCATTTTTGGGGTTCGGCCCCGTTCATCAACACCAGCACAGATCATGTTTCAGCACCCTGACTACTACCAGCTCGACGAACTTTTGTCGGATGAAGAGAAGCTTGTTCGCCAAACCGTACGTGACTTCGTCGATAACGAGATCCTGCCGATCATTGAGCACAATGCGCGCGAGGGAACGTTCCCGCTCCATCTTGTAAAGAAGATGGCCGAGATTGGCCTCTTTGGCATCACGCTGCCGCAGGAGTACGGGTGTGCTGGAATGAACTACACCTGTTACGGACTAGCCATGCAGGAGCTTGAGCGCGGCGATTCGGGTATCCGTTCGTTTGCCTCTGTGCAGAGCTCGCTTGTGATGTATCCGATTTACACCTACGGCTCGGAAGAGCAGAAGCGTAAGTGGTTGCCGAAGCTTGCAGCAGGCGATGCCATTGGTTGTTTTGGCCTCACAGAGCCAGATGCTGGATCAAACCCAGCGTCGATGACAACGAACGCAAAGAAGGTCGACGGGGGCTTCATTCTGAACGGCGCTAAGATGTGGATCACCAACGGCACGTTGGCCGATGTTGCTGTAGTCTGGGCAAAGCTCGACGGTGTGGTGCGTGGCTTCTTGGTCGAAAAGGGCATGAAGGGCTTTACAGCGCCGGAAATGAAGGGTAAGCACTCACTTCGCGCCTCGGTAACATCGGAATTGGTGTTCCAAGACGTGTTCCTTCCGGAAGAGAACATCCTTCCAGGAGTGGAAGGTCTTCGCGGACCACTTTCATGTCTGACCCAAGCCCGGTACGGCATTGCGTGGGGTGTGGTAGGGGCCGCCATGGCCTGCTACGACTCGTCCCTGAACTATGCCAAGAGCCGCATTGCCTTCGGAAAGCCAATTGCCGGCTTCCAGCTCATTCAGGACAAGCTTGTGTGGATGCTGAACGAGATCACCAAGGCGCAGCTTCTGTGCTGGCGTCTCGGTAAGATCAAGGAGCAGAACACCTTACGTCCACAGCACGTGTCGCTCGCCAAGCGAAATAACTGCGAAATGGCCCTCACGATTGCTCGTATGAGCCGTGAAATCCACGGTGCCAACGGCATTTTGGACGAATACCCAGTCATGCGCCATGCCGCGAACCTCGAATCGGTCAAGACCTACGAGGGTACGCACGAAATGCACACCCTCATTATCGGACAGGACATCACCGGTATTGGAGCATTTGCGCCATGATTTCAACCCCCACGGGGAACGTCCCTGTGGAAAAGTTGCTTATATTTGGATTCGGTCGAAAGGGTGGGCTCGCGAGCCCACTTTTCGTTTCTAGTGATTGACGTGAACGCGGAGTTGTATGAAGGAGACCCTTCCGGATCGGATCCGGACGATGATCGAGGACATTTGTTCCGAGGTCGGGGTCGTTCTCGTCGACGTAGTTGTTCGTGGTCAAGCACGCCAGCTTGTGCTGGATATCATGTTGGACGCTCCAACTGGTATCACGCACGAGCATTGTCGAGCGGTCAGCCGCGCACTTGATGAGCGGTTGGAGAATGACGAATTCGCCGGCCGCCTAAGGGCGGTCGATGTGTCTTCACCAGGGGCTGAGGCTCCGGTGAAGTTTCTATGGCAACTGACGAAACATGTTGGCAGAACGGTGCGCGTGGTGCACACTGATGGCTCTGTGATTCAAGGCACGCTCTTGCGTGCGGATGACCAGGGTCTCGACGTTCAGCCGGCGCAACAAAAAAAAGAATCCAAGCCACCGGTATCGCTTCACGCGGTTGATATCGCAGAGGCTCGGGTGGTGATAACGTTCTAGGACGACATCATGGCACGCCGTAAGGTAAAGCAACAAGTCGACAACAAGAAGCTCATCATCGAGGCCTTCAATGAGATGGCCCGTGAGAAGAGCATTGACCGTGATCTCCTGCAGGGCATTGTTGAAGAAACATTGTCAGCGATGGTGAAGAAGAAGTATGGCCTTGAAGCCAACTTCGACATCATCGTAAACATGGAGAAGGGCGACATCGAAATCTATCTCATGCGGGAAATCGTTGAAGAGGTTGAGAACCCTGAGACGCAGATCTCCGCAGAGGAAGTTCGTGAAGTCACAGGCGATGATCCAGAGATCGGCGACGAGCACATCGAGGAAATCACTCTCGAGAACATTGCTGATTCGTTTGGACGTCGATTGATCGCACAAGCAATTCAAAATCTCAACCAGCGTATTCGCGACGTTGAGAAGGACAACATCTACGAAGAGTACGCCAAGCGTGTTGGCGAGGTGATCATCGGCGAGATCTATCAGGTTCGTCCGAACAACATCCTCGTGATGCACAACAAGGTTGAGATGCGTCTTCCACGTGAAGAGCAGATCCCTACGGAGCGTCTCAAGAAGAACCAGCAAGTCAAGGCAATTCTCAAGGAAGTGCGCCGCTCTGGTGGTGCAACAGGACTTCCTGATCTGATTCTTTCGCGTGCCGATGATTCATTCATGGCGCGATTGTTCGAGCAGGAAATCCCTGAGATTTACGACGGCATCATCGAGATCCGCGCAATTGCGCGTGAACCAGGTGAGCGTGCAAAGGTTGCGGTAACGTCGTTCGACGAGCGCGTCGACCCAGTGGGTGCGTGCGTTGGTATGAAGGGCATTCGTATTCACTCGATCGTGCGCGAGCTCGGCAACGAGAACATCGACATCATCGAGTTTACTGACGACGCACGCCTCTTCATTGCACGTGCATTGTCACCTGCGAAGGTTCGTGACGTTCAGATTTCGGAAGACGGACGTCAAGCGACGGTTGTCGTGCCGGATGATCAGGTGTCACTTGCCATCGGTAAGCAGGGTCAAAACGTGCGTCTCGCATCAAAGCTCACAGGCTACTCGTTGTCGCTTGTGAAGGAAGGTGCTGAGGACATCGAGCTTGTTGAGTTCCGCGATGAAATCGGTCGCGACATCTTCGAACAACTTGTTCGTGCAGGAATTGAAACTGCGCGCGAGTTCCTCGAAGCCGATCCAACTGTGCTCTTGGGCATCATCCCGAAGGAAAAGATCGTTCGCATTCGTACGATCATGATGGAAGAATTCGAAGAACGCGAAGACCAATCGTATCTCATCGCGCTTGAAGAGGCAGCTGCTGCACTCGAGCGTGGCGAATCAACTGATGGTCAGAGCGATGACATTGCAGAATCGTACGCCGAGGATACACCTGAGGTGTACGAACAAGAACTCGCCGATGAAGGTGAAGCAGAAGAAGCTTCGACTGACGGCGACGAACAGGTAGAGGATTAAGCGAAGGACGTATGGCAGGTTCCGCCGGAAATAAGCTCTTCAAGGTCGCAAGTCAGATCAACATCGGTCGTGACGCGATCGTGGAATACCTTGCATCAAAGGGCCACAAGCTCGAAAACAAGGCTACCACGGTGCTAACCGATGAGCAGACTGATCTCGTGATCGAGAAGTTTGCCAAGGAGCTCAAGACAGCGCAAAAGCAGCGCGAGAAGGTTCAGCGTCAACAACAAGTGCGCAAGACCCATCTCGAGCAGGGCAGTGCTGTGTCGATCGATACCATCGCCGAAGCGCACGAGCGTGAACGCGAGATCGAAGAGCGACTCGAGCGTCCAATTGAGACGCACGCCGAGGCACCTAGTGCCGAGGTTGTAGCCCAACATCATGAACCTGTCGCCGAGCCGACACCTGTTCCAGTGCAAGAGGTTGCCCCAGAGCCCGCGCTAGCCGAACCAGAGCAGCCAGTGGCTGGTCCGTCGGTTGGACAGGTCATTGACGTAGGTGCGATCAAGGCAAAGGAAGAGGCAGCTGCCAAGGTGCTCGAGCAGGCTAAGAAGGCGCTCAAGACCGGCAAGGTTCCAGCAGCACCGAAGGCAGCGACTCCAGCACCTGCACCCGAGCCCGAGGCGATTGCTCCGGAAGCAGCAGCTCCGCAAGAACCGGTGGCATCTGCTCCAGTAGAAACATCTGCTCCAGCCCCTGTGCAGCCAGCCGATGCAAAGGCAAGCGAGGAAGCTGCGCCTGCTGCGACGGAAGAGGCTGCTGCTGACGGCGATGAAAAGAAGGGCAAGCGTCGTCGCAAGGGTGTCATTGAAGTTGAATACAACCCGTCTGGATCTACGCAACTGCGTGGTTTGACGGTGCTCGGAAAGATCGACCTCGTGCCGAAGGCGCCTCCTCGTCCGAAGCGTCAAGAGCGCCCGGCTGGTGGTGGCGGACGTGATGGTGGTCAGCGCGGCGCTATTGGCGACGCGATGGCAGCACGCGGACGTGGGCCTGGCCAGGGCGGTGGTACTGGAACTAGTGGCGGATACGCCGGCGGTGGACCAGCGCGTCGCAATGATGGTCCGTCGTTCGGACCGAATGCTCCGGCTGGTGGAGCAAAGAAGGTCGACAACAAGAAGAAGAAGGCTGGCGCCAAGGGAATGCGCACGCAGGTGTCGGATTCCGACGTCACACGCGCAATCCGTCAGACGTTGAGCGGTATGGAAGTCAACCCAACGGGTGGACGTGCCAAGCTCCGTCAGCGCAAGCGCATGGAGCGTGAAGAGAAGGAGGCCATTCGTCAAGAGGAACTCGCACGTGAGGGTACGATCCTTCGCTTGTCCGAGTTTGTGACAACGGCCGACCTCGCGAACCTGATGCGCGTAACGGCATCAGATATCATCATGAAGTGTATGAGTCTTGGTTTGATGGTATCCATCAACCAGCGACTCGATAAGGACACGATCACGCTGATCGCGTCCGACTACGGATTCGAAGTTGAGTTTCTCGATGATCAGGCTGAACAAGAGGTGCAAGACGATGAAGACGCACCAGAAACACTTCAGCCGCGCTCACCGATCGTTACCATCATGGGTCACGTTGACCATGGTAAGACATCGTTGCTTGACTACATCCGTAATGCAAACGTGGTTGCTGGTGAAGCTGGTGGTATTACGCAGCACATCGGTGCATACCGCGTAGAAACACCATCTGGTCGGAAGATCAGCTTCCTCGATACACCTGGTCACGAAGCGTTTACCGCTATGCGTGCTCGCGGTGCACAAGTCACAGACATTGTGGTACTTGTGGTTTCTGCTGACGATAGTGTGATGCCACAA
Source organism: Candidatus Kapaibacterium sp. (assembly GCA_030830285.1). Taxonomy (GTDB): domain Bacteria; phylum Bacteroidota; class Ignavibacteria; order Kapaibacteriales; family Kapaibacteriaceae; genus UBA10438. Next base: position 399 of record JAURNF010000094.1, on the reverse strand, counting down.
ACGATCGAAGCTATCTCGCACGCGCAAGCTGCGAACGTTCCGATCGTGGTTGCAATCAACAAGATCGATCGTCCAGACGCAAATCCGGATCGTATTCGCCAGCAGCTTGCCGATCACGGCGTGTTGGTCGAAGACTGGGGTGGCAAGTTCCAGGTTGCAGAGATTTCTGCAAAGCTCGGAACAAACATCCCGCAACTTCTCGAGAAGATTCTCCTCGAAGCGGACCTTCTCGAACTCAAGGCAAATCCGGAACGCGCTGCACGTGCTGCTGTTATCGAAGCACACGTCGACAAGGGGCGTGGTAACGTGGTAACAGTGATTGTGCAGAAGGGTACGCTTAACGTTGGTGACATCTTTGTGTGCGGTCAGTTCGCTGGTCGTGTGCGTGCGATGTTCGAC
>JAURNF010000093.1 GCA_030830285.1 Candidatus Kapaibacterium sp. | reverse complement strand
TGTTGGTTCGATGCGCGAACACGTTGCACAATCGGACCAAGCGTATCCAGTGCCGGACCGAGTAACAGTCGAAGATCCTTTGCTTGGCCTTGTGCAACCACGACGTCTTGCGGAGCAATGCAGTACTCTTCGGTGCCATCAAGCAACATGTTGCGATTCTCATCACGAACCGCTATCACACGATACCGACCATCAGCGAGACCGCGTATCGCGAATGCGCCAGTTGTACCGAGTGTTTGGAAGTACAACGGACGTACGGATCGTGGAGAGAAGGATGCCGAATCGAACTGCTGCTGTGGGTAGCAGAACACTGATACCGATGCGAGCGATGCGCCGAAGACCTTTCCAGCAACTACACCGGAGTCGAGAGAGGCTCCCGTAGAAAACGCAATCGTTGTCGATTGTGCCGGTGTGTTTCCACGCACATCGGTCCACGATGTACCCAGCGTCACCGTATAGGTGGTGTTTGGCGTGAGCGTATCGGTAAACGTCACCTCAATTTCATCGCCGGCGTACGACGTTTGAAAACGCACAGCAGGCAACACAGTGATTGCATTGCGTACAGAACGATCAACGTAATCATCGAAGACAAATCGAACCACAGATGCGGTAACGTTCGTTGCTCCATTGCGTGGCTCTGTTTCAATCACGACGGCAGCTTCGGTGTCGCGTGGACCTCCTGTTGGGGCAACCTTCATTGCGCAGCTTACAAGCAGCAGGGAAGCAACCATGCTGCAAGCGCGTGCGATGTACCGACCGACGGGAGATTTCATTGCGCAAAACTATGCCCGAACGCCGTAGTTTTGGACACATGTCTCCACTTCTCACGTCAGTTTGGTCGCGAATTCGCAAGGCGTATGCCATTGCCTATGAGTTTGTCGACATCACCGACCGACGTCACATCTTCCTTCTTGCGTCAGGCATAGCGTTCAATCTGCTGCTCTGTACGATTCCGCTCGTGATTCTCGTGTTGTCGATCGTGAGTGGTGTGATCGAAGAGGCCACGACAAAAGAGGCTGTAAAACAGCTGCTCACAAGCTTCCTGCCGCAAAACACCAAGGCAACCGGTCTGATCGCTTCGATCGTTACCGAGGTTGGTGTAGTGTTCAATTATGGAACAGTCACGGGGTGGATTGCCGGCATAGCATTGTTATGGCTGGCATCAACGTTGTTCAGTTCTCTTCGAACGGGCCTGAATGCAATCTTTCACATCCCCACACCGAAGATCTTCCTGTGGTATCGTCTGAAAGACATGTTCCTGACGATTATCTCGGCGATTCTGATCCTGATTGTGACGCTGTTGAGTCCGTTGCTCACCATCACACAAACGTTGTGGGTGGATGTTCTGCCTTCCTCACTCAGCACGTTCGCATCGGGCTTTGTCTTGGCAGCTGTATCGCTCCTCTCCACAGCAGTCGTGTTCATGGTGCTCTACCGCATTGTCCCAAACGGACGTTTGCCGCGACCAATTGTGATCATGAGTACCATACTTGCTGTTGTGCTGTGGGAAGTAGCTCGCGTGCTCTTCTCGTGGTACGTTAACAGCGCCACGAACTTCAGCGCGTTCTATGGCGGCTACGTTGCACTTGCATCGTTTGCGCTGTGGTTGTACTACTCGGCATTTGTGTTTCTTCTGTCTGCTGAGCTCGCGCAGTTCATCCACGCGTTTCGCACGAAGAAACCAATTCCGCTGCCTTAGAATCGCAACAGCTGATCCCACGCACAGAAGAGTTCCCACGTAGCAGATACATCGCGCAGACAGTATTCCGCGATATCGGTGTGATTCTCTTGCGCAAACAATTCACTCACCATCGATCCATCAACGCCCTCTGCCTTTGGCGAACGGATGCCGAATGACTTTGCAAAGAAGTCGAAATTGAAACGACGTGTTGCGCCCGACGCAGAGCCTTGGAAGAACGTGAGTTGATCAATCAAGTCAATGTGACCTGAGTAATTGAACTTGGTGCCCTGCATCAAGTTCTTCGACGGACGAATGCCGAGTGTAGCGCTGCGAAGCATCAGCCACGGTGCATCGAAGTTCCGTCCGTTGAACGACACGAGGGTGATGTTACGCTGTGCGTTGAGAAGCTTCCAGAAGTTCTCGAGCATCACGCGCTCGGAGCTGCAGTACCAAGCTGCGCCCGACGGTAGTTCTTCGTGACGCACAGGCTGATCGTCCTGCATGGTTGGATCGATGGAGTAGGCAACACGTTTCGCCGTCCATGCGTCACCCTCGCGCGTCATCATCTGCATGCCGATGCACACAATCCGTCCGGTGAGCGGACTGAGTGCGAACTCTCCGATGCGCTTATCGCGCTCTTCGTCGGTTGCGACGCCGCGCAGGAGATACTCCTGCTGGACATCATCAAATGCATCAATGGGGAGTCCGACCGTTTCAAGATCAAACACGAGGTACGACGGTTCCATGGAAACTCCCTACGGTAGTACTGACTGAAGTTGACGTGTGATTGGGTGCGTTGGCTGAATGCGTTGTGCAATTGCACGGTAACGCCGAAACGCCGCCGTATCCATTCGTCCGTCGAGCTGATAGAGTGCATTCGAGGCAACCTGTGACAACGTGATCACCTGCAGCGCCGAGTCGAGGCGTTGTCGTGGTTGTGTTATCACCGACATCATGCGGTCGATTCCATCGACGCGATCTCGCTGAGGTTGGTCAGGACGAAGAAGTCGAACGAACGGACCCGCTGGGATACGCTGATAGTCAAGCAGCATTGGCTCAGGCTCGCTCAACAGCTCCGCAGTAACGTATACCGGACGTGTCGTATCGGCACGGAGGATTGCGTCGATCAACGCAACAAACCGTTCCTGAATCATCTGCACGTTGCGCTGATTCTCTGCCAGATTCACCATTCCTGATGTACCAAGCTTCGTGCGATCTACCTCGAACTTCTCCGGTTCACGCTCGAATACCTCGAGGTAAGCCATGTATGCATCTACCGTTGGTTGAATGCGCGAGAACACATCGGGATATCGCTGCAGAAGATAGGGGGCGTACCACGTGCGGCGGAGCAATTCTTTGTCGATGACTACCACATCTGAATACATCCCAAGGGCCTGCTGTCGGTACCAAAGCGACGAACACAAATAGTCCCACTGACGCGTGAGAATCAACGCGCGTGGCTCAACGTTTGCCATCGCCCAATCAGTGTACCCATCAACAGCTTCATGATGTCTGCGGTCCTGCTCTTCGTATTCCACTGCGCCAACTGCAATCGCAAGGATCAAGGGCAGGGCCGCTACAATCAGCTGCTTGCCGATCCGCTGCGCGAGTGCTGCTGCACCAACACCTACAAACAACGTCAACACAGTAAGCGATGGAATGAAGTACGCATCGATGTCAGGAATGCCATAGCCCAACGAGATCGCAAGATTGCCAATCACTACAGCAAGCAGTGCGAGCCCCATGACACGTGATTGACGCAGCAGGGTAACGATGCCGATTGCCATCGGTGCTAGGCCAACCCAGAGCATTTGTGACGTGAGCAAGTTCCAGAACAATCGCACGTTGGCATTGAACGCCGCCTTGCTTTCATAGAGCCACACGCCGAACTGCTTGCCCTTCACATGATAGAGGAATGCATGCAGGTCCCGATGAACCATGCCCCAGTTGATAGGGGGCTCTTGTGCGCTCCGCAACGGAAGGATGGCATAAAGAGCGAGCGCT
>JAURNF010000092.1 GCA_030830285.1 Candidatus Kapaibacterium sp. | reverse complement strand
GCTGTCGCCGCGCTGCTCAAATGTTGACACCGCAATGATCGACGGACGTGTTGGGTCGACTGGATTTTTCTTGTAGAGAACGCTGCCACGAAACATCGCAGGCTTTACGCTGTATTCAAGGATCTGCGTTGATGGGTCGAACGGTGTGACAAGGGGCGCGCATACCGCCATGACGATCATGATCGCCAAGACGATCATACCGATCACCGCACCGCGATTCTTCTTGAGTCTGCGCCATGCAAGCGTTCGTGGACTCTCGACGTGGTTCATGTTCATGAGAATCGCACCTTTGGATCAACCAGACCGTAGATCACATCGGCGAGCGTGTTGACGACGACGAAGATCACAGCTGTAAAGAGCACCGTGCCCTGAATCATTGGGTAGTCGAGCTTTTCAATAGCGTTGAATGCAGCAAGACCAATTCCCGGCCAGTTGAAGATAAACTCGATGAAGTACGTTCCCGCGAGGAGTCCAGCGAACCAGGCGCTGACTGTGGTGATCACAGGGTTGAGCGCATTGCGAAGCGCATGATGCAAGAACACGCGTACGTCCGACAAACCCTTGGCACGTGCAGTGCGCACGTAATCTTGTCCAAGCACATCGAGCATGCTCGATCGTGTGACACGGGCAATGATCGACAGCGGACGAATCGCCAGCGTGATCATCGGCAGCACTAAATGCTCAATGCCCCGATCAATGTAGCCCGAATTCGGAAACCACTCGAGTGCTACGCCAAAGACCAACACAAAGAGCAAGCCCACTACAAACGCAGGGAGTGATATGCCCAATAACGACGTCGACATCGTGAGCGTGTCGATCCATGTATTCGGACGCCATGCGGCAATCACGCCGAGAAGGATTCCGAGCACGGTTGCGATTGCAATGGATGTGAGTGCAAGAAGCGCCGTTGCAGGAATGCGCTCAATGATCGTCTCCGACACTGAGCGCTGCGTTGCGATTGATGTGCCCAAGTCGCCTTGCAGAAGGTTCTTCATATAGATGGCCATCTGCTCGTACAATGGTCGGTCGAGACCAAGCTGTTCGCGCATTGCAGCCACGGATGCCTCGTCGGCACGCTGACCAAGCAGTACTCGGGTTGGGTCGCCCGGTGGACGGATAAAGAAGGTAACAGCGACAACGCCGATAAGCACAACCACCGTGTAGAGGATCTTCCGCAGGATGTACGTTGCCATTTAGCGTACGGATGGTAATTGAAGGTTGTCGACACTTACGCGAACAGGTTCGTCGATTGGCATACCCAAGAACTGGCGAGCAAGCATCGTAAATGCTGGCGTGTGATCGGTAACATAGAGATCGATCTGTGTTGCGGCGGTAGGTGGTGTTTGTTCAACGCCGAGCAGCGTGCGTGCCTCTTCAGCAGCACATGATCCACAGTCAATCAACGTTACGCCCGGCAGCATATCCGACAACACTGGCATCAGCAGCGGGTAGTGTGTGCATCCAAGGACCAACGTATCAATGCCATTGGCGACCAGCGGACGCAGATACTCTTCGGCAATCAAGCGTGTGGCGGGGGAGTCGAGCCAGCCTTCTTCGACCAAGGGCACGAAGAGCGGACATGGACGGCTGTGCACGTCGATGCGACGCTCTCCGGCCGCGTGTGTGATGGCACGTGCATAACTGTCAGATGCGATCGTTGCACGCGTACCAATCACACCAATATGTCCGTTCGATGTTGTGGCGGCAGCACTTCGTGCAGCTGGTTCGATCATCCCAACCACAGGCACCCACACGCTCGCACGAAGCATATCGAGCGCCAGCGCAGATGCCGTGTTACACGCAACGATGATCATCTTCACATCATGGCTCAGCAGGAATGCTGCGCACTGTGCCGAGTATGTCTGCACCGTTTCGGCTGATTTGTTTCCGTAGGGAACACGCGCAGTGTCGCCCAAGTACACGAAGCGCTCATGTGGGAGCATCCGTGCACAGTGCTTAACAACGCTCAATCCGCCAATGCCGGAATCGAACACACCAATTGGTCGGGGGTCGGTGGACATCATCCACAAAGATAGAATCTGGCACCATGGTTCTCGCCTGCTGTGTATGTTCGACCCGTGAAGATTACGCTCAGAGTCAGATTAGCCATTGTCTACGGCACGTTGGTAGCTGCTACGCTCGTCGCGTTTGCGGCCATTACCTACGTGACCGTGTCGAATGAGCTGTACCAGAACCTTGATGCATCGCTCTCGCGAGCCACAACGTCCTTGTTGTCGGTGTTGCGCAAGGAACAGGCTCAATCGCAGCGACCGCTGCCCAAGCTTCGCTCGTCCAAGCGTCGCGTCGCGCGCGAGACAGACATGTTTTCGGTGCTCCAGCGAACATCGTTGCGCGACTTCGTCGGACCCATTCCGGGCGTTGATTCGCTGGCCTACGAGCTCGAGCCCGTATGGTCTGCCGTCTATGAGCACATGCTTCTCAACTCGTCCAACTATTGGATGCAGGTGGTTGACTCCCGCGGAGAGATTGCCTGGCGCTCTGAAAACATGCGCAGGGATAGTCTTCCCGTGTTTACGGATCTCGTGGCACAGGGGGCGGCCGTTGTTGACGATAAGATTTACACGTATTACTGGATTCGAGGTGAGCGCTATCGCATTGTTCTCAGTAAAGG
>JAURNF010000091.1 GCA_030830285.1 Candidatus Kapaibacterium sp. | reverse complement strand
GGCACAGGCATGTCGCGAAACACCGCTGGCTTGGTGTACATCGGTGCATCAAGTACGCCGTGCATGAACGAGTCCTCGAGCACGCTCTCCGCGTCGCCCACAACGCCTGGTATCAATCGTACGATTGCATCGGTGAGAACGCCAGCTGCAATCTCACCACCTGTTACCACATAGTCGCCGATGGAGATTTCGCGTGTGACAAGCACATCGCGAATGCGCTGATCGATTCCTTTGTAATGTCCGCACAGCAGAATGAGATTCTTGGCAAGCGACATTGTGTTGCAGGATTCTTGTGTGAGTACCTCGCCATCTGGACAGAGATAGATCACATCATCGTACGTCCGCTCGCGCAATAGCGCCTCGATGCATTCGAACACTGGTTCGCACTGGATGATCATCCCAGCGCCACCGCCATACGGAGTATCGTCGATGTGGCGGTACTTGTCGGTAGCATAATCATGCAGGTTGTGGAGATTAATCTCTACCTGACCGCGCTCGCGGGCTCGTCCAACGATAGAGGTTGAGATGATCGACTCCAGCACTTGCGGAACAACGCACACGATGTCGATCCTGAGCGAAGCGTTAGGCATCGTTCTCGTCCGCTGTTGTGCGCGTAATGTCACGAAGTCCAGGGAGAAGGTCGATCGTTACCCGACGTTGTGCGATGTCAACGTGTTTGATCACATCGTCGATCACCGGAAGCGGGATCGTTGAACCATCGGGTGCTGTTACTACCCATACGTCATTCGCCGGCATGAGCCATACGTCGGTGATTGTCCCGACCACTTCGTTGTCAGTTGTAACGACGGTACATCCTTCGATGTCGCCGATGCGATGACGGTCGGCATCGTCAACGCCAACATCCCCACTCGACGCATAGACGGCTTGATCGGTGAGCGTAGCAATTGCTTCTGCTGTCGAGAATTCTTGCAGTCGAAGCGTTGTGCGATGCGGCGTCGCTGTGAATTCGGCTACCGTGTACATCGTCACAAAGTCCCGACTAAAACCGATGCCAACACGCGTTCCTGGAGCGAGTGGCTGGGGCAGCGACATCGCGTCTACCAATACCACCGTTCCATCGAGTCCATGCGAGCGGCCGACCACTCCTATGTATTCATCTACCATGCGAGCTTCGTCGAGGTTGAAGTACGGGAATAAAAAAGGGCATGTTGTTCACATGCCCTACGAAGTTACGTGATGTTCTGCGCTTAGCCCAGATACGTGCGGAGCGTCTTCGACCGTGATGCGTGACGCAGACGGCGAATGGCCTTTTCCTTGATCTGACGGACGCGCTCGCGCGTGAGGTTGAACTTCTCGCCAATCTCTTCCAATGTGAGAGCTTGTTGATCATCCAAGCCGAAGTACAGACGGATGACTTCGGCCTCACGCTCACTGAGCGTATTGAGCACTTGCTGCACTTCTACACGAAGCGACTCGCGCATCAACTCGCTGTCGGGAGGTGGTTGCTGATCGTTCGGAAGAATGTCAAGAAGACGGTTGTCTTCACCTTGCACGAATGGCGCATCCACCGAAAGGTGGCGACCAGAGATCTTGATTGTTTCCGAGATCTCGGCAATTGACATTTCAAGTTGCTCGGCGAGTTCAGCCGCGGTCGGCTCGCGCTCGTACTGTTGCTCGAGCTCCGAGAACTTCTTGCCAATCTTGTTCAGCGCGCCAACACGGTTGAGCGGAAGACGCACGATACGTGACTGCTCAGCAAGCGCCTGGAGAATCGACTGGCGAATCCACCAAACGGCGTACGAGATGAACTTGAAACCACGTGTTTCATCGAAGCGCTTTGCAGCCTTGATCAAACCGAGGTTGCCCTCGTTGATAAGGTCACCCAGGGAAAGCCCTTGGTTCTGGTACTGCTTCGCCACAGATACCACGAAGCGCAGGTTCGCCTTTACAAGACGTTCAAGGGCCATCGACCCTTCGAAACCGCCACGCTTGATGGCTTGCGCAAGCACGATCTCGTCGTCACCCGTAAGAAGGTCAACGCGACCAATCTCTTGGAGGTACTTGTCGAGCGATTGGCTCTCGCGGTTGGTGTATTGTTTGGTAATCCTCATCGGCTGACCTCGGGTTGCAAATCTGAGCAGTGGGGAGACGGACATCGCCTACCCTTCGTGCAAAACGGCCATGGGCCGCGGGGCTGCAAAGTTAATGATCCGACGGGACTTGGCTGCCTAAAATCGCGTGGTATTTGGGGGTGGTGAGCAGCTCTCGTGCTACCCGAACCACGGGATCGACAGCAAGTGAACGTTCTTCTCGCTGCTGGGGGCTGCCGAACCGAGCGCGGATCTCTCGATCGAGCTGTGCGCTAACCGAGCGCTGGTTCTGGCGAATAGTCTTCTCTACTTCACGCTCGATTGACCGTTCGGCATAGTCGAGTCCGTGCATTGCGGCTGCTGACCACCCTGATGTAGTGGCAGTTGCCCGAACCTTGGATAACTCGGCAAGCACTGGTGACCGTTGGGCAGGGGGTAGGGCAGCAACGGATTTCACGAAACTGTCCACCACGGCTGGAGTGACGCTAAAGGATGCAGGCAGCGAGTCCATCCGGGCGGTAAACCGTGTGGCGAATCGTCCAAACGCATAATTGTCGTCCAGATAGGCCAGAGCATCCGGAAGTACTGAGTCGGAAACGGTCGAGTCTGGAGCAATCCCATGGCGTTCCTCAACCTTACGTCCATTCCGTGTGGCAAAGATCTGCGACGGACGCTGCTCGGTGCGGTTGCGATAGTTCGCCTTTTGAATGCTGCGCCCCGACGGCGTGAAATAGCGTGACGTCGTGAGCTTCAATGATGCGTCATTGGGCATCGGCACAACTGTTTGTACGAGCCCCTTACCGAAGGACTGCTTGCCGATGATAACTCCGCGGTCGAGATCCTGGATTGCGCCGGCGACGATCTCCGATGCAGAGGCACTGCGCTCGTTGATGAGCACTGCAAGTGGATAGGTTGGCTCAATGGGATCATCCTGCGACGTGTACTCTCGTGTTTCACGTGTTCCGCGTCCGCGCGTAGTCACAACCACGCTACCACGAGGGACGAAGACTTCAGCGACGTCTACTGCGGCGTCGAGAAGGCCCCCTGGATTATCGCGCAGATCGAGGATGACACCAGCGAGTTTCTGCGTTGTGGCGAGCGAAGCTATCGCTTCGCGAACAGCGTTGCCAGAACCACGACCAAAGCGCACAAGCCTGACGTAGGCAATGTTACCTGGGAGGAGTTGCGTGTGACCAACGAGCTCGAGCGGGAGCGCAGCGCGCGTGATTGTGCGGACGATGGTGTCGCGCATGCCTGGTCGCGTAAAACGGAGAACAGCCGTGCTGCCAGGCACGCCTCGCGAGAATGGACGGAGTCCGGACGGAGCAAGCGTATCGGTGCGATGGTTGTCCACGGCAATGAGGTGGTCGCCAACGCGCACACCAGCAGCGTAGGCCGGTCCGTCGGCGCGCACGTCCAAGATGGTGAGGAGACTATCTCGTGTGCCAACGGAAAATCCAAAGCCGACGTATGATCCACCTGTGAGCATGTCAATGTCCTCAGACTCATCACCACGCATGTACACGCTGTATGGGTCCAGACTCTTGAGCATTGCGTCGATGCCTACCTCGACGAGATCCTCTGGGGCAAGTGTGTCGACGTAGGTAGACGTAACCTCGCGGAAGACCGAGCCAAAGGCCTCGATGGATCGCGCAAGGCGGGCATACGATGTTCCGTCTTCATGCGATCGATATCCTGCAGTGAGTGCAAGTGTCGATGCGATACAGATGGGTATGAGGAGTCGAATCTTCACGCTTCAAGTCGACGACGAATCTCGCCAGTTAGTGCGTCGGTGTGGACGCGGATCTGCTGCATTGTGTCACGATCGCGGAGCGTCACGGTTGAATCGCTGAGCGTTTCGCCGTCAATCGTGATGCAGAACGGTGTACCGACTTCATCCTGACGACGGTAGCGACGTCCGATCGCTCCACTTGTATCGAAGTCAACACGGAAGGAGCGCTGGAGGTTCTGCATGATCGCCTCTGCTGCTTCCGGCATGCCATCCTTGTTGACGAGTGGAAGCACGGCTGCCGTCACAGGTGCAAGCGACGGAGCAAAGCGCATCACTGCGCGTGTCTCTGTACCACCGTCGGCAGTTGGTACCTCTTCCTCAGCATACGCGTCGCACAATACGGCCATGAATGTCCGTGTGGCGCCGACTGCAGTTTCGATTACGTATGGCGTGTAGCGATCCTTTGTGACGGTATCGACGTACTCGAGCTTCTTGCCCGAGAACTCTTGGTGTTTACCCAAGTCGAAATCGGTGCGCGAGTGAATGCCCTCGACCTCACCCCAACCAAATGGGAACAGATACTCGATATCCTCAGCCGCTGCCGCATAGTGCGCGAGCTTCTCGTGTGGCTTGCGGTGAAGATGCTCGGCCTTGATACCGAGGTTGTTGACGAACCAATCCCAGCGTGCTTGACGCCAGTACTCAAACCATTCTCCCTCGGTTCCTGGCTTGATGAAGAACTGCATCTCCATCTGCTCGAACTCGCGGGTGCGGAAGAGGAAGTTCTTTGTGTTGATTTCGTTGCGGAAGCTCTTGCCGATCTGCGCAATGCCGAATGGCGGCTTCATGCGCGCAGCATCCATTACATTCTTGAAGTTGACGAAGATGCCTTGTGCTGTCTCCGGACGAAGGTAGACCACGTTCGCGGCATCGGCCACTGGTCCGACGTGCGTCTCAAACATCAGGTTGAAGTTGCGCACCTCTGTCCAATCAGTGGTTCCCGAGATTGGATCAGGGATCGCATTGTCGATGATGATGCGATGAAGGTCTTCGTTTGATTGCGCGGCCGTCAGCTCTGCCTCCACGCGGTCGGCATCGGCGGTCTTGTTCTTTGAGCGCAGACGAAGGATATACTCCTCAATCAAATTATCAGCGCGATGGCGGGACTTCGATGTCTTGTTGTCGATCATCGGATCAGAGAACTGCTGAATGTGTCCCGACGCCTCCCACACGCGAGGGTGCATCAAGATCGACGAATCGATACCAACGATATCCCTGCGGTAGGTCATTGCCTTCCACCACGAGTCCTTGATGTTGCGCAGGAGTTCCACGCCGAGTGGACCAAAGTCCCAGCAACCATTGAGGCCGCCGTAGATCTCGGATGACTGGTAAACAAAGCCTTTGCGCTTGGAGAGGGAAAGGATCGCGTCGAGTGTCGTAGATGATGCCATGGAGTACAGATAATGTCGAACAATGCATCAAAGATACGAACGCATATAGTTGCGTAAGTTTATGGCTCGTATAGTGATGGCAACGTCCGAATTGCGCATTCAACAAGGTTCGATGAGCATGAAGCAAGTACAGCGATTTGCGGGAACGATCCTCGCCCTGGTGCTTACCCTGACAACGTTGGGGGCACAGATGCCCTCCGGCAAGGATAAGGTGAAGATTGCACCTATCGCCGCTGTTAAGGGGGCCGCTGGCGACACGGTGCAAGTGCGAGTAACGATGAAGTTCGCCAAGTACTGGCACTCCTACGGCTTCACAAAAACGGTCGGTCCAGATGGTCTTGGTCCGGACAACGCAACGTTGTCGGTTCGGCCAGGCACTGTTGCCAAGCTCGCTGGCAAGCCAAAGGTGCTCAAGGGTGCCCATCGGAAATTCGATGAGTCGTATCAAGTAACGCTCGAAGAGATCGATGGTACAGTTGAACTGCAAGTGCCGATCGTGCTCGATCGCGCACTCGCGATTGGCAACACCTCGATGCAATTCACGTTCGGCATGCAGGTTTGCGACACAACATCGTGTCTGCCTTATGAGGAGTTCGATCCCATTACCGTGCCTGTTACAGTCACGGATATCTATAAGGGTCCAGCTGTTGAGGCTGCGGCTCCGGCAACCACAGGCGCCGCCATCGACACGCAAGCCACAACTGCTTCCGCACCTGTTGTCGGCGATCAAACGATTGAATCTGAAAAGTCAAAGGGCTTGTGGAGCTTCTTCCTCTACGCGATGGGGGTAGGCTTCCTTGCACTTCTCACGCCATGTGTGTTTCCAATGATTCCGATCACCGTGTCGTTCTTCACAAAGCGTCATGAGAAGAGCAAGGGTAAGGGACTACAAGAAAGCCTCTTATTCGGACTCGGCATCATCTCAACGTTTACGGCTGTAGGTATCGTCGCGTCGATCATCTTCGGCGGCACGGCTGTGCAAGATCTTGCGGCGAATCCATGG
>JAURNF010000013.1 GCA_030830285.1 Candidatus Kapaibacterium sp. | reverse complement strand
GATGGTTGGGCAGATCCTGATGTCCATCATGATCCTCCGGAAAAGCGCGAAGCTGCACTGAAGATTGGAACGAACATCATTGTCTATGCACTCCGCCAGTAATCATCCATCCCGCGAGCACTTCGTTGCACGGTTGATCAGCGTTCGTAACGCTGACCATCTGTGGAATGCCCTGCGTGGAGCTGGTACGGCAATGCAGGCATCCGCTGCGCTCGTGCTGTTGCTTGTGACCATCGAGGCAATTGCACATGCTTCGATGCAGGTGCGGTTCGGTATGTGGTTGGCGCTGTTGCTTGGCGTGAGCGGTGCGGTTGTCTACTGGGTTGTACCGCATGTTCTGCGTCGTATCGGTCTTGGCACGCAGGAAGATCCAACGCAAACAGCGTTGCGTGTTGGTGCGGCCTATCCAGAACTGGGCGACATGTTGTGCAATGTTCTTCAGCTAACTGATGATAATGCGCAGACATCGGAGTTAACAAATGCAGCGTTTGAACGCGTTGCTACTGTTGCTGAGCCGTTGGACTTCACCGTGATCGTCGACCGTGAGCAACCACGTCGGACGTTGTTGCTTGGACTGGTATCTGTGGCATGTATCGCACTTGTCCTGAGTCTCGCGCCAGTGCCATTTGGCGCAGCATGGCAGCGCATCATGTCGTACAACACATCGTTCCTTCCTGCAGCGCCGTACACGCTTGTGCTCTCGCCAAAGAGCGATACCGTGATGCGTGGCTCGAGTGTGCGCATTGTGGTTCGCGCAGAAGGAGTGCCTCCCGAAGAGCTCACCATTAATGTTCGTGAGCATGGTTCTGATCGCTTTCAACCATGGACGATCAAGCGCGACACCGGTTCGACGTTCGTGTACACAATCCCGGGGATCACACGCTCGGTAGATGTCTACGCACAGGGTGCATGGCTTGAGGCAGGTGTTCGAACTGACACAGCGCAAATCATCGTCTTGGACCGTCCACTTGTGCGCACGCTCCGTGGACGTGTTACCCCTCCAGCGTATACCCGAATGGCATCGACGGAGCTCACCGAGCAAGAGGCTGATGTTACAGCACTTGCTGGCTCGGTGGTAGAACTGTCAGTGCAGTCAAACAAGGAATTGCGGTCTGCTACGCTCGTGATTGCACGCGATGCAGACAGCGCAACCTCGGATACCGTTCGCATTCCGATGCAGGTTGCAGGAGCCTCAGCACGAGGCCGATTTGCAGTAAACGGACAAGGCACGTATTCGATAGAGATTGTTGATCGAGATGGCACCCGTAATCAAGAGCCTCCGACCTATCGCATCGTTGCACTCACCGACGCGTACCCGACGATTACGTTGGTGCAGCCAACGCAAGATGTGGAGCTCACGCAGCAGGCCACGGTTTCGGTAGTCACATCGATTACCGACGATTATGGATTTACGCGTCTTCGACTTTACTACCGTTTGCAGTCGTCACGGTACGCACAACCAGAGAAGAACTTCCGCGCCATTGACATCCCATTGCTTGGAGATGGCACGGTGCGTGATGTGCCATACATCTGGAATCTGGCCAAGATCGACGTGACGCCTGAGGATACGTACGAGATGTATCTCGAGGTGGCTGATAACGACATTGTGCGTGGACTGAAGACTGCACGTACGCGATCAGTTACTGTGCGCATGCCATCACTCGACGAAGTGTTCGCGCAAGCAGACAAGACGCAGACCGAGATGCAGCGCGAGTTGAAGAATCTTGCCAAGGAAGCAGAGGACGTTCGGAAGGAAGCAGAGCAGCTTCAACGAGAATTACAACGTCAGCAGTCGCAGCAGAAGCAGGACGTATCGTGGTCGGACAAGAAGAAGGCCGAAGAACTCATGCAGCGTCAGGAGCAACTCCAGAAGCGCATGGACAAGGTCGCTGAGACCATGGAGCAGATGACCGAGAAGCTGCAACAGAACAAGGCTATTTCGCAAGAGACGCTGCAGAAATACTTGGAGCTGCAGAAGCTCATGAAGGAAGTGAAGACGCCAGAGCTTCAGCGTATGCAGGAGCAAATGAAGAAGGCGATGGAACAGCTTTCTCCTGAAGAGTTGCAGAAGATGATGAAGGATTTCAAGTTCAATGAAGAAGAGTTTCGCAAGAACTTGGACCGACAGTTGAATCTCCTCAAGCGCATGCAAGCAGAGCAGAAGACAGACGAATTGCAGCGTCGTGCCGAGGAGCTCGCTCGGAAGCAAGATGAGCTTCGTCAGCGCTCGGAGAATGCCAATTCCATGAATGCCGAAGAGCGCAAGAAGCTCGCTGAGGAGCAGCGTCGACTCGAGGAAGATCTTGAACGTTTGGCGCAAGAGGCAAAGGATCTCCAGAATCTGATGAAGGAGATCGGGCAGGACATGCCTCAGGATAAAATGGATCAAGCGCAGAAGGATCTCGACCCACAAGGGACCAAGAATCAAATGGACCAGGCGAGTGAGAACCTTGAGAAGGGCGACCAACAGCAGGCGTCACGTCAGCAACAGCAGGCATCGCAGAACCTCCAGCGATTTGCGCAACAGATGAAGCAGATGAAGCGTGAGATGCGTCGCAACAGCCAGAGAGAGGCAATGCAACAGATGCAAAAGGGAGTCAACGATTTGGTTGATCTCTCGAAGCAACAAGAAGCACTGCGCGATCGCATGAAGAACATGGATCCGAACTCCTCGCAGTACTCACAAATGGCACAGCAACAGCAGAAGCTCACCGAGTCGATGCAGAACATTGCCAACTCGATGATGCAGCTTGGACAGAAATCGACGAGCGTATCGCCGGAGATGGCACAAGAGCTTGGTGATGCGTTGCAGGGTATGAAGGACGCCATGCAGTCGCTGTCTGAGCGCAATGGTCAGCAAGCCATGCAGCAGCAATCTGGTGCGATGAGCTCGATGAATGGTGCGGCATCGAAGATGGGTCAGGCATTGAACTCCATGATGCAAGGGGAAGGACAAGGCGAGGGTGGATCGGGTCAGAAGCCAGGACAGGGTCAGGGACGCGGACAAAGTCCGTTCCAGCGATTGCAGCAGTTGGCCGAGGATCAGCAGGGCATCAACGAGGGAATGCAGCGTGTAGGCCAGGGCGGACAGCAAATGGATGAGCGTCAGCGCGCAGAACTTGGTCGACTCGCCGGACAGCAAGGTCGTGCCATGAAGGCACTGCAGGAGCTCGAGCAGGAACGTCGCACGGCGTCAGGGTCAAAGAAGGAGCTCGGAGATCTTTCACAGATCGCCAAGGACATGCAAGAAGTCATGAGCGACATGCAGTCGAGTTCGATCACCCCAGAAACACGACTACGCCAGGAGCGGATTCTCTCGCGTCTGCTTGATGCGTCGCGCTCGATGAATGATCGGGATTATGAGAAGAGTCGCGAGTCAACCTCCGGACAAGACGTCATGCGTCAGGGACCGAAAGCACTCGACCTCCAAGAACTGCAGCGCAAGGCATCGCGCACTGCCATGGAACAACTCCGGCAGGCCTACACCAAGGACTACGAAAATCTCATTCGACAGTACTACGAAGTACTGCAGCGTCAACAACGTCAAGGGAAT